>JBGAOL010000168.1:0-8680 GCA_044221825.1 Gemmatimonadales bacterium | reverse complement strand
CGTGGGGGCGCTCCGGAAGTCCTTCGCCACGAGCTGGGGCGCCAGGTACAGCATCATGCTGTGCTCGTCGAGCCCCGCGTGCAGCGACACGCCGTCTTCCTTCTTCACCGAGTCCGGCAGCTCCCCGAGCACCGAACCCCAGCCCGCCAGCACCGGCAGCAGCCCCCAGAGGTTCACCATCTGGCCGCCATACGTGGCATGGAAGAAATCGCCCGCCTGGTCCAGGGCGTTGATGTGGAGCGGCGAGCCGTGCACGTGCACCACGAGGATCCACCGGAAGCCCTGCTCGCCGAGCTCGCTCGCCAGGTCCATGAACGCGGCGCGGAGCACCGAGGGCCGCACCGCGTACGTGCCCGGGAAGCTGAAATGCCCGCCGATCTCGTTGGACCCCGAGCTCCCCACCGACACCGGCGGGAACACCAGCACCGTCCACCCCGGCAGCTGCTCCGCGAGGCCCTGCGTGAGCGCCTCCGTGAGCCGCGCATTCAGGATCCCGTCGGTGAAGGCCGGCAGGTAGGGCCCGTGCTCCTCGAGCATGCCGCCCTGCAGCACCACCACGGTGCGGGCACGGTCGAGCGCGGTGATCTCGCGGGTGGTGAGGTCCCCCACGCGGCGCACCTGCGCGGTGAGGGGCAGGGCGGCGAGGGCCAGCGGGAGCAGCAGGCGGGGCAGGAGTCGGCGCATGGAGTCGAGGCAGGGGTAGGGGAGGTCCCGGGACGGCAACGCCTGCAAGCTGCGGCGCGGGGACCGGCGGCACAAGCCGCCCCTCCCCGCGCCACGCACCCTGGTGACGGTTGTCAGGCGATCACGGCAGCGCCCGCGCCATCCGCGCCTGCAGCGCCGGCTGCGCCCGCACTCGCGGGTCGTCCAGCCACTCCCGCCGCGGCACTGCGCCCGCGTCCAGCAGCCGCGTTGCCACCTGCGCGTAGGCCTCGGCCGGGCCCTTCTGCTCCACGAGCCAGGCGTGGAGCGCGGTCTGGCCATCCTCACCGCGCACCGCGCCCGGCGCCACGCCCGCCTCGAGCATCGCCGCCACCACCGCGCGCTCGCCATACCACGCCGCCATCACCATGGCCCGCCCCTGGTCCGTGGCCGAGAGCCCGCCCCGCGCCGCCAGCGCCTCCCGCACCACCTCCACCCGCCCGATCCCGGCCGCCGTCACCACGTCCACCGGTGCGCCGAGCGACGCCAGGTGCGCCGCTGCCTCCGGGCAGCCGTTCACCAGGCAATAGTGCGGCAGCCGCGGGTCCAGCACCGCGCCGCGCGCCAGCAGCAGGTCCGCCAGCGCGTTCTGCACCCCGGCCGCGCGCGGGTGCGCGCTCGTCACCGTGAGCGACAGCGTGGTCTGCCCGCCGCCGTACACGTTGGCCGGCGCATCCACCTCAGCGCCCGCATCCAGCAGGTACCGCGCGATCTCCAGGATGTTCGTGGGCGTCCGCTGCCGGTAGTGCTCCACGCCGTTGGCCGACACATAGTGAAGCAGCGTGGCCTCATGCTCGCGCCGCGAGCGCGCGCGGATGAGCGACGGGTCGGCACGGAGCAGCTGGGTGAGGGCGGCGAGGTCGCCGGTCACGATGGCGTCGGCCGCGGCCTCGTAGGTGGCCGTCGCCGAGTCAGGCTCGGCGAGGCCCTCCACGTGCGCCACCAGCGCCGGCCAGCTCAGGAAGCCATGCGCGCGGGCGATGACGAACTGCGCCTGCGACAGGTTCCCCGCCCGCTCCACCAGTCGCTCGCGCGCGAAGTGCGCCACCTGCCCGGCGCGCCGCTCCAGCTCGCGCGCGGAGGTGGTGCTGGAATCCGCCTGCAGCCGGGAGAGCACGGCGATCCAGTCGCGCGCCCACGAGAGCAGCGCCGCGTCGCCGTCCTGGGCGGCGGCGTGCAGCTCCTTGGCGCGCGTGCGGAAGGGAGGTTCGTCGGATTGTCGGTGCTGCGGTGGGTGGGCACGGCCCTTCTCGCGGACTGATGGCGCCCCGGGCGCACGTCCCGAGTGTACCGCCCGCGGCGCCCCGGCGCAACGGGACCGATTACGGCGCCGTGACCCGCCAGCCCCGCGCCCCGCGCGCCACCACCACGCACCCGGCCCCCGCGCCGGAGTCGGCGGCGGGGACCCGGCTCACCAGGAACCGCCCCGCATCGAGCCAGCGCGCCGGCCCCGGGCCCCACCCCGTCAGCTCCACTTCCCACTCGAGCTCCAGGCTGTCCCGGCCCCGGCGCCACACCTGGAGGCCGTTGGGGTTGAAGCCCGCCTCGAGGTCCAGCGACGCCACCGCCAGCCGCTGCCCGTCCGGCGACGGCACCGGCGGCGCCCACGTCACGGTGCGGTGGCCGGTCACCACGTCCACCAGCAGCGTGGCGCTCCGCTCCCACGCCAGGACCGCCACCTCGTACAGCCCCAGCTCGGGCCGCACGGCCACGAAGCTGTAGCGCACCTGCTCGTCGGCCGGCACCGAGTCGCCGAGCTGGTCGGTGAGGGCCACGGCGGTGTCGCGCACGCGGAGGAGCAGGGTGGCGCCGTTCCGCACCACGCGGGCGCGCTGGCCGCGGAGCGCGGCCGGCTCCGCGTCGGCCGGGTCGGTGGTGGGGCCGGTGGCGGCGGGGAGGCAGCGGAGCGACGGGGCCGGCGTGGCCACCGGCGCCCGCGCCGGCGCCGACCCGCAGGCCACGAGGAGGGGCAGGGCAACGAGCGTCCACGACGTGCGCATGAGTGCCTCCGCTGAGGCCGGTACCGGCGGGGACGTCCGCCGGAGGCGCGCCATGCGCCGGGGAAGCTGGAGAGGGCGCCGGCGGATTCCGGCCGCAGGACACAGTGCACCGGGCCCGGGCGCCGTCTGTGATCTATGCCCCGGCGGCCCGCCCGCCCCCGCGCCCGGTCCCGGCGCCGCGCGGCCGCCGGCGCGCGCGTCAGCTCCATGCGCCGCTTGACGGGCGCGGAACATCATCGGTACTTTGTGGTGCAAAGCGCACGGCACCTCGCCCGCGCCTCCCCCTCGCGCCCCGACCGATGCGCCTGCCCCGCAAGCGATTCTGGCTGCTGCCCCTCGCCGTCCTCCTGGTGGCCGGCGCCGTGCTCTACCCGCGCTGGCGTGCCGCCTCCGACCGCGGCGGCCAGCTCCCGGCCGAGCCGTTCCGCATCGCGGGCAACTTCTACTACGTGGGCGCCAACGACGTCTCCGCCTACCTGCTCACGAGCCCCGCGGGCCACGTCCTGATTGATGGCGGCTATCCCGCCACCCCCGCGCTCATCGTGGCGAGCATCCGCCAGCTCGGCTTCGACATCCGCGACGTGAAGATCCTGCTCAACTCCGAGCCGCACTTCGACCACGCCGGCGGCCTGGCCGAGCTGCAGCGCCTCTCGGGCGCCGAGGTCTATGCCAGCGACGCGAGCGCCGAGGTGCTCGCGTCAGGCGGGCTGAAGGACCCGAGCCCGCTGGTGCCGGGGCAGTGGCTCCTCGCCGCGCTCCGCCTCATCACCTACGACCCCGTGCGCGTGGACCACCGCGTCCAGGACGGCGACACCGTCCGCCTCGGTCCGCTCCGCCTCGTGGCGCACGTCACCGGCGGCCACACCAAGGGCTGCACCTCGTGGGCCATCACCGTGCGCGAGGGGGACCGTGACCTCAACGTCCTCAGCGCCTGCAGCCTGCTGCTCTCCCCCTACCTCCATTTCACGCCGCCGGAGCGCTACCCCGGCGTCCGCGCCGACGTGGAGCACACCTACCAGGTGCTGCGGAGCCTGCCGGTGGACATCTGGGTCACGTCGCACGCGCGGCTCTGGGGGCGCTACCGGAAGTTCCAGGCGCGCGCCACCGCGGCGGACTCGGTGGCGCCGTTCATCGACCCCGACGGCTATCGCGCCTACGTGGACAGCGGCGAGGCGCGCTTCCGGCGGCTGCTCGCCGAGCAGGAAGGCGGCTCCTAGAAACAAGCGTGGTGACGGAGCGCCGCTCCGTCACCTGGGTCTTCCTGCCCGGCAGGGGACTTTTCGCCTACTCGCCCCGCCGCTCCGTCACCGCCGGTCGCGGTGTGACGCCCATCCGCTCCAGCGGATTCCCGCTGTCGAGCAGGTCGGGCTCCTCCTCTCCAGCTCCAAGCCCCTCCGCCCGCTGCGCCAGCCACAGCGACCCGCCCGCGGCCGCCGCCCCGAAGAGCGTGCTGAACAGGATGTCCCCCCGCACCAGCGACCACGGCACCAGCCCGCCGCCGCTCAGCACGCTCATCGTCTCCATGAAGAGCGGCACGAACAGCCCCGTCACCACCCCGCCCACCAGCGTGAAGCGCGCCACGCTCAGGTCGCGGAGCCGCCGCCCCCGGTAGAAGAGCCGCATCACGCCGGCAAAGCCCACGCTCGCGATGCCGCCCATTACGCCGATCCGGATGGCCATCCCTACGCCGTCGAGGAACCCGATTCCCTCAGGCGCCAGGCCGAGCAGGAGCCGCCCGGTGAGCACCGCGAGCGCGGCCGCGCCCCAGCCCAGCCCCCACACCACCGCGTTGCCGACGAGCCCGCGCAGCGTCCGGCCCCAGCTCGTGCCCGCCATCCATCCCTCCTCGTTCCGGTCTCGGCCGCGCTTTACGGGGCAAAGTACGGGCGGGTTTCGGGGCCGGCAAGGGACCAGGCCCCGGTCATGCCTGCTCCGTCCGCTCCATGCGCACAAACCGGAGCCGCGTCCCGTCCGGCAGCGTGTCCACCACCGGCGCCACCTCCCGGAAGCCGAGCCGGGCGTAGAAGGGCACGCCGGGCAGCGTGGCCATCAGCTCGAGCCGCCGGAACCCCGCGCGCCGCGCCGCCTCGGCGCAGGCCTCGAGCAGCAGCCCGCCGATCCCCTTCCGCGCCTGGCCCGGCGCCACGAAGAAGGCGCGGATCTTGGCCGTGTCGCCCGGGGCGTCGTCCGTGCCCACGGGGCGCTGGTCCCCGCCGTAGAGCGTGGCGCGGAAGCTCCAGCCGCCGCAGGCCACGATAGCACCGTCGTCCTCCACCACCAGGTAGGTCCCGTCGTCGATCAGCTGCAGGTTCACGCCGAAGACGTGGCGGATGGCCGCCTCCGTTTCCTCGGCTGTGTAGAAGCCGGTGCTCAGCGCGCGCGCCGAGGCGGGGATCAGCTCCGAGAGGACGGGGACGTCGGCGCGGGTGGCGACGCGGACGGTGAGCGGCATGCCGCAAGCTTGCCGCGCGTCACGGGGAAGGGAAGGGCGGAAACGCGCGATCCCCCGCCGCCTCGACGCGAGGCGACGGGGGATCGCGGGGTCACGCGCTCAGTGCGCCGCCGGCTTCGCCGCGCCGCCCAGGCCGCTGAACATGTCCACCACGTAGCGCCACTTCCCGTCGGCGCCGCGGCGCACCACCTCGGTGTACTTCACCGTCTCGGTGTTGCCGCCCATGGTGAAGCTGGCCTCGCCCACGATGTACGCCAGGTCGCCGCTGCCGTACGCGGTCCGGGTGGTCATCACGAAGTTGCCCGCGCCCCCGGCCACGAGGCCCACCAGCGCGGCACGGAGGTCGGCGCCCGTGAGCACCGGCGCGTCGGGCGGCAGCAGCAGGGCGTCGGCCGCGTAGACGTCGGTGAAGAGCGCCGTGGTGTCCTTGGCGTTCATCGCCGTGGCAAAGGCCTGGTCCACGGCCTTCGCCGAGTCGAGCGCCGCGGCCGAGAGCGGCTCGGCGGCGGCGGGGGCGGCCGGGGCCTCGGCCTTCGGGGCGCAGGCCATGGCCACGAGGCTCAGGGCCAGGACGGACGGGAAGCGCATGCGGAAACTCCAGTCGTTGGGAGGGTGGAGCGAGAGGGGTGGAGCGGCGCCCAATGTAGCGGTGCGAGGCCGTGGAGGGAAATCAGGCAACCCGCCCCGGCCTGACTCGGCACCCGGTCCCGACCGGCGCCACCCACGGCGCTCCCGCCGCGGGCCTCACCCGCGGGCCGACTGCTGCTCCACGTGCCGCTTGAAGTTGTCGAGGATCGCCTGCCACCCGCCGCGCTGCATCTCGAGCGGGTGCGTCTGCTCCGGGTCGAACGCCACGCTCACGTGGACGCCGTCCGGCCGCTCGCTGAACTCCACCCGCGCCGTCCGGTCCCCGAACGCGTACGCCAGCGCGCGCTCCGGCTCCACGGCGGTGTACGTCCCCGCGAAGTCGAACCCCATGCTCCCGTCCTTCGCCTCCATGCGGGACGAGAACGCGCCACCCACGCGCAGGTCCACGCTGGCCGTGGTGGTGTGCCAGTCATCGGAGGCCGCGTTCCACTGCACGATGTCCGCCGGCGTGGTGTAGGCGCGCCAGACGGCGGCGAGGGGAGCGCGGACGGTGGTCTCGACGGTGATCTGCATGGGAGTCCTTGCGTGGTGGGAAGGAAGAGCGCCAAATGAAATCGCGGGTACGACGCCTCGCCAGCCCCCATGTCCGTCAGCTGCACGCGCCGAGCCCCCCAGCGGGCCCGGGCGGCGCTCGGGCCCTACGGTGGGCGCTGGTGCTTAACCGGGGTGATAACGGACCCGCCAGCGCACTCGTCCCTCCCCACGCAGCCGCACCACCCGCACGCCGTCGGCGCGCCGCACGGTGGTGGCGGTGGCGCCCGCTGCCTCCACGCCGGCGAGCGTGAAGCCGGCGGGGCTCGTGAGGTAGAGCTCGTACGGATCCCCCGCCACGAGCTCGCTCTCGCCGGTGAGCGCGCCGTCCGTCCACCGCACGTCCAGGAGATCCGGCCCGCCACAGCTCACATGCCGGCTGCTGGCCAGCACCTGCGGATGCCCCTCGCGCGCACGGAGGCAGAGCACCTGCACCCCATACGCCGACGCGATTGGCCCGGGCCGGAGCGTGTCGCGCACCACGCCGAGCCAGCGCTGCGTCCAGAACTCGAACCCCACATAGTCGCTGTCCGCCGCCAGCCCCAGCTCGGCCAGCGGGATCGCGCGCTCCCCCTCGGTGGTGCGCGCCAGCACCGTCCACTGCCCGAAGGGCCGCGCCACGTCCAGCTGGTACAGCGACACCACCTCCCGCTGGTCCGCATCGAACGGCCGCGGCCCCGACCCGCTCACCTCGGTGGCCGCGCCGGCGAGGAGGGACGAGCGTGACGGGTCCACGTCGTACACCTGCCCCGGCCGCGTGAAGAGCACGGGTGCGGTGCGCCGGGCGGCCTCCACCCGCGCCGACTCATAGACCTCGGGCCGGTCGGTGAGCATGAGCACCGAGCCCGTGAGGCTCGTGAGCGTCGCCGCGCGGTAGCCGTCGGGCTGGTGCAGCTCGATGTGGTCGGGATCGTTCCGCCACACCACGTTGTTGAAGGAGTTGTACTGCGCAAACGACCCGTACCCGAAGCCATCATCCCCGACGCGCACCCCATCCACCAGCCCGATCAGCTCGGGCCGGATCCCCCAGCATGCCAGCAGGTACGCCTCGGGCCCGATGGCCTCCCGCACCCGCCGCACCACGTCCCGGAACACCGCCGCCCGGTCCACGCCCCGCGCCAGGAACCACGGCGCCTGACTATTGTATCCCTCGTAGCGCAGGTGCCGGAGCGCATCGAGCTTGAAGTACCCCCACCCGATGGCGCGGAGCGCCTGGTAGACGGGCGTCACCAGCGTGTCCATCGCCCCCGGCGAGGTGCCGTCCATCACGTACCCCACCCAGTTCCCCCACGCGGGGCCACCGTTGGCCGCTGGCACGAACCACCCCGGATGCGCCCGCGCCGCCTCCCGGTCGGCAAACGCCACGTTGGTCCAGATCCCCGGCACCAGCCCGCGCGCCCGGATGCTGTCGTGGAGCGCCGCGAGCCCCGCCGGGAACTTGGCATTGGGCACCAGCCAGTGCGACGGCAGCCCGATCGGGACCTGCTGATACCCATCATCGATCTGCAGGTACCGGTACCCATACGGCCCGAGCCGCCGCCCCAGCACCTCCGCCATCCGCTCGATGTCGCGCGCCGTGACCTTGTCGAAGTACGCATACCACGACGTCCACCCCGCCACCGACGCGCCCCACGGCCGGTACGTCCACGGCCGGTACTCGGCGAGCCCCCGGTGCCGCTGGTAGAACCGCGGCCGGAACCGGAGCGTGACCTCCCCGCCGCGCGCCACGAGCCGGAACCGCCCCTCCCCGCCCGTCGGCTCCACTGCCGCCGCCGCCGGCACGTCCACCGACAGCAGCCAGTCCCCGTGGCGGTCGTACACCGCCCGGTTGAGCCGGTTGACCACCGCCCCGCTCGCATGCCGCACCACCCGGAGCCCATCCTCCCGCGGCTCCGCCTCCACGGCAAACGCCTCGTCCGACCCGCGCACGCTCCCCTCGAGCACCAGCGTGGCCCGCGACGCGGTCCACTTGAGCACCTGCGTCACCCGCCCGCCGGACGAATCCACCAGTGCCACAAACCCCGGCGCCGCCCCGCTGCTCCGGAGTGTCCCCGTGAAGACCGTGTCGTTGTCGTAGAGGAGAGAAATGCTCGTGTCGGAAGCCAGGAGCGCGGCGGGCGCGTTGGGCGGCTCGGCGGGCGCCTGCGCCACGAGCGGCAGGGCCAACGCCAGGAGCAGGCACGGCATGGCAGGGCAGCGGGTCATGGGCCCCAAGATGCAGCGGCCCCACCTCCGGAACCAGATCCCCGAAGCCCGGTGCCAACGCCCATGGCCGAGCGCCGGCAACGGCGGAGGGGCAGGGCGGTGGAGGGGGATCTGCGCCATGCGGTGCTCGACGCAGTCGAGC
>JBGAOL010000167.1:0-8305 GCA_044221825.1 Gemmatimonadales bacterium | reverse complement strand
CGCGATTGGGGAAGCGTTGCGGGTGGGGGCGTTGTCCGAGAGCCGGGTTGAGGCCGCCGTGCAACGGTATGGAGAGGCTCTCCTGAGAACTCAGTCCACCGCTCCGGTCTCTTCACCTCACCCCCTGTCCCCCTCTCCAGTATCTGGAGAGGGGGGACGCCGGAAAGGTCCAAGTCTTGCCCCCCCTCTCCACGATGTGGAGAGGGGGTTGGGGGGTGAGGTGGAGAAGGCGGCGCCGCTGGCGCCCGAAATCGCCGACCGCCTCCTCGCCCAGGGCCTCACCCGCGGGCGTGACCCCCGCTTCACGGCGCCGATCGAGCTCGTCGTCGTGGACGACGACCAGGGCGGCGCGTGGCCGGCGAGTCCCAACGACTACGTCAGCAAGGCGCTGGCCGCGGCCGGCGTGGCGCTCGGCAAGGGCGGGAGCCGCATCGTGCTGGCCTTCGCGGAGCCGCGGGCATCGAAGGGCAGGGCGGGGTTCGGGCCGGCGTCGCTCGAGGCGCTGCGGAGTGCCTCCGGCGCTGCGGCGGTGATCGTCTTCGGCCACCCGCGGCTTGCGGCGGAGGTGCCGGGCACCGCGCCCACGGTGGTGGCCTGGCACCGGCAGCGCCTGATGCAGGACGCCGCCGCACGATGGATCCGGGAGCGCGTCGGATGAGGGCACTCGACTGGGGCGTGGTGGTGCTCTACCTGGCGGGCACCCTGGCGCTGGGCCTCTGGGTGGCCCGGAAAGGCTCGGGAAGCCTCGCCGAGTTCTTCGTCGGCGGGCGGGCCATTCCCTGGTGGCTCGCCGCCACCTCGATGGCCGCCACCACCTTCAACGTGGACACGCCGCTCTACGTGGCGGGCCGGGTGGCGGCGGATGGTGTGGCCGGCAACTGGGAGTGGTGGGCGTTTGCCCTTAGCCACGTGCTGGTGGCGGTGGTGTTCGCCAAGCTCTGGCGGCGGGCCCGGGTGCTTACCGACATGGAGCTCACCGAGCTCCGCTACGGCGGACGGCCCGCTGCCGGGCTCCGCGCCTTCCGCGCCTTCATCACCGCCGTCCCGCTCAACTGCATCAGCATTGGCTACGGCATGCTGGCCATGCGGAAGGTGGTCATTGCGCTCGGCGTCCTCGACGGCCTGCCCCCGCTCCCGGGCGACGAACGGCTCTGGGCCCTCATCCCGATCCTCGTCATCGTGGTCATCTACACCGCCGCGGCCGGGCTCTGGGGCGTGGTGGCCACCGACTTCCTGCAGTACATCCTGGCCATGGTGGGCGCCTTCACCGTCATGTTCTACGCCCTGGCGGAGGTCGGCGGGCTGGGCGGGCTCACCACCGCGCTCCGGGAGTCGGGGCAGGGCAGCAAGCTGAACCTCCTCCCCACCGGCCCCGACGCCACGCTGCCGATCAGCACCTTCCTTGGATACATCTTCGTGCAGTGGTGGGCCTTCAGGAACAGCGACGGCGGCGGGATGTACGTGCAGCGGATCTCGTCCACCGCCAACGAGCGCGAGGCCACCAAGGCGGCGCACCTCTTCAACATCCTCAACTACGTGATCCGCACCTGGCCCTGGGTGCTGGTGGGGCTGGCCGCGCTGGTGGTGCTGCCCGCGCTGGCCGATCCCGAGCTGGCCTACCCGGTCATGATGGTGCGCTACCTCCCCACCGGCGTGCTGGGACTCGTCTTTGCGAGCCTGCTCGCGGCGTTCATGTCCACGGTGAGCACGCAGGTCAACTGGGGCGCCAGCTACCTGGTGCACGACCTCTACGCCCGGTTCTCCGGCGAGAAGGACGAGAAGAAGCTCATGCGCTCGGCGCGCTGGGCCTCGATCGGGCTCGCGGTGCTCGCCGCCACCCTCTCGTTCTTCATGGACAGCGTGGGCACCGTGTTCCGGTTCCTGATCCTGATCGGCACTGGGCCGGGGCTGGTGCTGGTGCTGCGCTGGTTCTGGTGGCGGATCAACGCCTGGGCCGAAATCGCTGCGATGGTGGCGGGGCTGCTGCTGGCGGTGTTGGGCTCGACCAGCTTCCTCGGCTCCCTCACCTTCGGCCAGCGGCTCATGCTCTCGGCGTTCGGCTCGATGGCGGTGTGGCTGCCGGTCATGTACCTGACCAAGCCGGAGAGCACCGCGGTGCTGGACAGCTTCTACGCGCGGGTGCGCCCCGCCGGCCTCTGGGGCCCCGTGCGCGCGCGCACCGAGCTCACCGCGCTGGACGACGGCGAGCGCGACGCGCGGCGGTGGCTGGGGTGGTCGGTCGTGATCTTGGGGGGGACGCTGGCGATTGGATGGATCTTGCTGGCCTGAAGAAGAGAAGGACTGAGGACTGGGGACTGAGAAACGAGGACTGAGGACTGAGGACTGAGGGCCGAAAGCGCATCGGAGCCCACTCCGTCCCCAGTCCCCAGTCCTCAGTCCTTTCTACTGCAACTGATCCAACAACTCCAGCGCAAACTTCACCGGCACCGCGTCGTAGTACCGCCCGCCGCCGGAGGGCGCCGCCGAGGACACCAGGCCTGCCACCAGGCCGTCGGCGTCGATGATCGGCGTGCCGGGCCCGACCGGCGACCCCCACCCGTCCACCGTGATGAACTCGCCCGCCACCCGCACCGCACTGCCGGTGGTGGTGGCACTCGCCACCTGCGCCTTGCGCCAGTCGCCGTCGGCGGGGCTGGCCACGGGTGGAGCGTAGCCCACCAGCGCCACCGGGTGGCCGGCCGCCACGGGCGGTTCCTTCCAGCCCAGCCCCTGCACCACCGGTACGCCGCCCCGCTGCTGCACCCGGAGGAGGGCGATGTCTTCCGTGGTGTGGGTGGCCAGGATGCGCGCGGTGAGCGGCTGTGCTATGCCTGGGAAGAGCACCATCACCGCCACCGGCCCCTCGCCGATGGCGTTGAGCGCCACCAGCTTGCTGGTGAGCAGCACGCCGCCGGTGCCGTCGCGCCGCACGGCGAAGCCGGTGGCCAGTGCGGTGCTCCCGTCGGCGTACTGCGCCACGACCAGCCCCACCGCCCGCTGGCTGGGCGCCGCCACGGTGGCGGCGTTGAATTCCGCCGCCCGCGCGATGTCCCGCTCCCGGCCGATGGCCGAATCGAGCTGGGCCATGACCCGCGGGCCCTCGAGCGCGCCCGGACCCGCCGCCTCGAGCGAGCCGCGGAGCCGTTCGGCCGCCTGGCGCGCCGAGTCGAGCGAGGCCCGCATGGCGGGCGCCGTCACCCGGAGCGCGGCGACGCTGGCCATCATGCTGTCGGCCTTGGCCAGCAGGAGGACGTGCGCCTCCCGCGCCGCGCGCTTGGCCACCTGCCTCCGCCAGAGCATGAGGCCGACGAGCACCACCGCCACCACGCCCACGGCGCCGCCAACCAGCTGGATGAGCCGCCGCTTCCGCGCCGCCGCCGCCATTTCCCGCGCCAGGTGCCCTGCCTGTTCCGCCTCAAGGATCCGCTCCATGTCTTCCTGGCTCAGCGCCGGCTTGGCCGCCTGCGCCGCCGCGGGGGCCGCGCTCGGTTCCGCCACCTGCGCGCGCTCGGAAAGTAGGAACTGCAGCTCGGGCCCTGCGGCGCCCAGCCGGATCACGTCGCCGTCGTTGAGGGGATGTTCCGCCGAGATGCGGGTGCCGTTGACGAAGGTGCCCTGCGGGCTGCCGAGGTCGCGGACGGTCCAGGTGGATTCCTTGCGCTGCACCACGGCGTGGCGGTTGGACACCGCCGTGTCGCGGTCGGGATCGAGCCGCACCTGGCAGGTGGCGTGGCGGCCGATGCTCGCCACGGTGCCGGGAAGCGCCTCGACGGCGCCCGCGCGGGCGCCGGACAGGATGGCCAGGCGGGGCGTCATCGCGTGATCAGGTAGTAGAGGAGCACCGCCGCGAAGAGAATGATGGCGCTGATGAGGCCCACCGGCGGCCGGGCGCGCACGATGGGCGGCTCCGGGGCCTTGGCGGGCACGGGGATGTTCTCGCCGGTGCCGAAGCCCTCGCGGTCGAGGAGGTCGGGCTCCGGTTCGTCGCCGGGGAGGGCCAGCACGTGGTAGCCCGGCTCCTGCACGGTGCCGTCGAGCGGGAGGCCGGGCCCCTCGAAGCGCGCCGCCACCACCGTGATGTTGTCGGGCCCGCCCCGCTCGTTGGCCAGGTCGATGAGCGTGGTGCAGAGCTGCTCGAGCGCCGGATGCTTGTCGGCGTATTCGGCGAATTCCTCGCGCTTGACCTGCCCGCTCAACCCGTCGGAACAGAGGATCAGCACGTCGCCCCGGCGGAGCTGCTCGAAGGTCAGGTCCACCCGCACCTCGGGGTCGGGCCCCAGCGCCTGCAGGATAATGTTCTTCCGCTCGCTCTTCTCGGCCTGCTCCTCGGTCCACTCGCCGGCGTCCACCATCCGCTGCGCGAACGACTGGTCCTTGGTGAGCTGCGTGGCCACCCCGCGCCGCACCAGGTAGGCCCGGCTGTCGCCGATCTGCGCCAGGTAGAGGTCGGTGCCGAACACGCCCGCGGCCGTCACCGTCGTCCCCATGCCGCGGACGTCGGGGTGCTCCTTGGCGTAGGCGTGGATCTTGGCGTTGGCTTCCTCGACCGCCTCGCGCACCCGGAAGGCGAAGCGCTCGCGGCTCGAGTCGGGGTCGTTGGTCCAGTGCGCGGCCAGGTGGGCGTGGATCGTCTCGGCGGCCAGCGCACTGGCCAGTTCGCCGGCGGCGGCCCCGCCCATGCCGTCGGCCACCATGAACAGGGAGCCGCGGGGGCCGATTTCGTGGGCGTAGGTCTCGGGGCGGACGCACACCTCCCCCGTGGAGAGGTCGGCGACGAGGAAGGTGTCCTCGTTGTGGTCGCGGGTGCGACCGACGTCGGTCCGGCCAGAGACCGTCACATGGACGGGGGCGGTCGCCACCGGCCTAGGCAGTTTCTGGGGCTGAGGACACTCGGGAACGGCGCTTCACGCGTGCTCCGGACCGAAAGAGGGTAGGGACCGGGAATCTAGGCCGCCCCCAGAGGGGCGTCAATCGTTTGGCGGGGGTGCCTAGCCTCTTCGGGCGCTTGTCGTAAGTCGTGTTTTGGGAGTACCTTCTGCCGATGCATCGCCGCACCCTCCTGCCGCTCCTGGCCCTCGCCGCGCTGGTACTCCCGCTCGCGGCCCAGACGCCCAAGCCCAAGGCCAAGCTGAATCCGAAGACCGCCGCCGCGCCGCTCGACCCCAACCGGGGCCGGCTGCCGCCGGTGCCGCGGACGACTGGGCCGCTCCGGCTCGACGTGGTGTACCCCGCCAAGGGCGACGTGGTGTCCGCGGGAGACAAGTCCTTCCTGCTTGGCAGCACCGGCACCGGCGACGCGCGGCTCACCATCAACGGCGACTCGGTCAAGGTGTGGCCCAACGGCGCCTTCGTGGCCTGGCTGCCGCTGCCCGACGACAGCATCATGGCGTTCCGCCTCGTGGCCGTACGGCCCGGCGGCGAACGGGATTCGCTGACCTACCTGGTGCGCCGCGCGCCGCGCGCCCTGCCGCCCACCACGCCGCTCTGGATCGACACCCTGTCGTTCCGCCCCAAGGGGAAGGTCTGGCTGCCGGAAAACGAATACCTGCCGCTGTCGGTGCGGGCGGCCGAGGGCTCCGAGCTCCGGCTCATCCTTCCCGACGGCGCGGTGGTGCCGCTGGCCAACTCGCTGGGCTACGACGAGGTGCCCTGGGGGGTTCGTGCCTTCGACACCGACACGGCGAGCCTCAGCCGGCCGGCGAGAGCCGACCGGTACGTCGGCCTGGTGCGGGGCCGCGCCTTCGGCGCCGACCCGGGGCCGATGGTGGGCTCGGAGGGGTTCCCCGGCTGCCCGCGCTGCGGGCGGCGCGCCGCCGCGGTGGAAGACACCACTCTCGCCATCCTCGAGGCCATCAAGGGCAGCGACACGGTGCGGGTCCGCTGGCCGCTCCGGGTGGCCATACTGGACAGCCTGCCCACCGTGGTCGAGATGGACGACGACACCGCACGCACCGGCAAGACCGACCGGCTGACGGTGGGGCGTGCGGCGCCCGGCGCCACCTACAACTGGTTCTTCCCGACCGGCACCCGCGGCAACGTGTCCGGCCGCCTCAACGGCGACCTCCGGCTCCAGCTCTCCGCCACCTCGGTGGCGTGGATCCCCGCCGCCGACGCGCACCTCCTGCCGCTCTTCACCCCGCCGCTCACCGCCACGGTGGGCTCGGTGGTGCTGAGCTCGGCGCCGAAGAGCGCCACGCTCCGGATTCCGCTCAGCGCGCGAGTGCCGTACCTGGTCACAGAGGATGAGTCGTCCATCACGGTCCGGATTTACGGGGCGATGGGCGACGTCAACTGGATGCGCTACGGCGGCGGCGACTCGCTGGTGACGCAGATGACCTGGGCGCAACCCACGGCCGACGAAGTGACCATCACCCTCGAGCTGGCCAAGCCGGTCTGGGGCTACCGCACCCGCTGGGACCGCACCGACCTGTTGGTGGAAGTGAAGCGGCCACCGGTCATCAATAAGACGAGGCCGCTGGCCGGGCTCCGGATCGTGGTGGATGCCGGCCATCCGCCCGGCGGCGCCACCGGCCCCACCGGCTACACCGAGGCCGACGCCAACCTGGGCGTGGCGCTCCGGCTCCGCACCCTGCTGGAGCAGGGCGGGGCGACGGTGCTGATGACCCGCACCACGGACACCTCGGTGGACCTCTCCTGGCGGCCGATGTACGCCGACAGCGTCAACGCCGACCTGCTGATCTCGGTGCACAACAATGCGCTGCCTGACGGAGTGAACCCCCTTACCAATAGCGGGACCAGCGTCTATTACAATCAGCCGCGGAGCGCGCCGCTGGCCCTGTCGGCGCAGACCGCGCTGGTCAAGCGGCTGGGGCTCAGGGACCTGGGCGTCGGCCGCGGGGACCTGGCGCTGGTCCGCCCCACCTGGATGCCGTCCATCCTGACCGAGGGGATGTTCATGGCCATCCCCGAGCAGGAGGCGGCGCTCCGCACCGCGCTGGGGCAGCGGATGTACGCGGAAGGGGTCTATAACGGGGTCGTGGCGTATCTGAGGGGGGTGGGGCAGTAGGGCGGCCACGATTTCCACCTCACCCCCTGTCCCCCTCGGCACGTTTTTCACCTCACCCCCTGTCCCCCTCTCCATGATATGGAGAGGGGGAACGAGGCTGAAGGCCTGGTGTGTGAATATCCGGCGAGTCGTGCGTCCCCCAATCGTGCACTCCCGTTGACAGGATCAATGAACTCTCCATTCACCCGATTCAACTTCCCCTCTTCCTCGCGGCTCCGCCTCGCCGGCGCGGCTGCCGGGGCGCTCCTGTTGCTGGCGGCCCCCCTCCGCGCGCAGGCCCCTGCCGAGCGCATGGCCATCGAGGCCTGGCGCGACACCCTCAAGGCCACCACCGACACCATCATGCTGCTCCGCTGGGAGCGGCTGATGATCATCGACGCCAAGGCCGACCGCCAGAACACCATGCTCCACATCCGGCTGGGGTTCCTCTCCCTCCGCTACGGCGACCTGGCCGCCGGCAACCACTACGACGACGCCGCCTCCGAATTCGAATGGGCCACCCAGCTGGAACCGATGTGGCCCTACGCCTGGTACGGGCTCGGCCTCGCCGAGCTAGGCATCGGCGACTCCCAGATCGCGGTGGTCACCGGACTCAAGACGATGTTCGGCAAGGACGCGCTGGCCCGCTCGGCTGCGGCCTACGCCAAGTCCGCCGAGGTGGACCCGGGCTTCGTGCAGGGGCTGGTGGAGCTGGCCAACACCGCCCTGGCCCAGCGGGTCAACATCAGGCTCGACGTGGCGCTCGCCGCGCTCCGCGCCTCGGCGGGCACCCTCTCCGCCTCCCATCCGCAGGTGCTGCTGGCCCGCGGCCGGATCAGGCGCGAGGTGGGAAGCCCCGACTCCGCGGTGGCGGCGTTCATGGAGTACCTGAGCCACGGCGGCGACCAGGGACTCGGCCTCTACGAGCTCAGCGCACGCAACTCGGCATGGGGCTCGACGTCGGGGCGACGAGTTACTACGAGGGTCGGCCTACGACGACACGCTGAGCGTGCCGCTCTACCGGAAGGACCCTGGCCTACTTTGCCGACTCGACGGAGCTGGCGGGCTTCGACACCGCCCTCCGGGAAGGGCCGGGAGGCGTGGCTCAAGGAATTCTGGACCAGCCGCGACCACGCCAGCCTTCGCAGTCCCAACGAGCGGCTCAAGAGCAGTACCGGCGGCGGCCCCACGTGCGGCAGAACTTCCGCCTGGCCGCCGTCAACCGGCACTACCAGATCGAGGAGACCTTACCACCGGGGAGCAACGAGTTCACCGACCGCGGATGATCTACCTGCGGCA
>JBGAOL010000166.1:0-9116 GCA_044221825.1 Gemmatimonadales bacterium | reverse complement strand
GAGCTGGCCCACATGTGGTTCGGCGACTGGGTGACCACTGCCAACTGGGCCAACATGTGGCTCAACGAGGGCTTCGCCCAGTTCCTGCCCGGCCAGTACTGGGAGGTGCGCGAGGGCCGCGCTGCCGCGGAGGACTACTACCTCGACGACTACCGCAACTACCTCCGCCAGGACCGGCGCCAGCGCATGCCGCTGGCCTCCGACGGCTCCAACAACATCTACCCCAAGGGCTCGCTGGTCCTGGCGATGCTCCGCGCCGAGCTCGGCGATGACCGCTTCTGGGCGGGCGTGCAGCGGTACCTCGAGCGGCAGCACGGCCGCGGCGCCACCAGCG
Organism: Gemmatimonadales bacterium; assembly: GCA_044221825.1. Classification (GTDB taxonomy): domain Bacteria; phylum Gemmatimonadota; class Gemmatimonadetes; order Gemmatimonadales; family GWC2-71-9; genus JADJOM01. Next base: position 8,782 of record JBGAOL010000166.1, on the reverse strand, counting down.
ACGACTTCCGCCAGGCCATCCTTGAGGCCACGGGCCAGAACCTCGCCTGGTTCTGGGCCCAGTGGGTGTACCGCGCCGGCCATCCCGACTTTGCGGTGGCGGCCCAGTGGGACTCCGCCGCGGCGGTGCTCCGCCTCACGGTGCGCCAGACCCAGCGCGACACCCTGCCGCCGGACAGCACCGGCCTCCGCTACGAGGTGCCCGAGGTGTTCCGCGGCCGCGTCCGGGTGCGCGTGGGCACCCCGGCCGGCGATCGCATGGCCGACGTGGAGCTGACGAAACGTGAGCAGCTGGTGGAGGTGCCGGGCGTGACCGGCGCCCCGGCCTACGTGCTCTTCGACGAGGGCAACCGGCTGCTCAAGACCCTGAGCTTCCCCCAGCCCACCGCCTGGCTCGCCCGGCAGGTGGAGCAGCAGGCCGACCTGTGGGGCCGCACCTGGGCCATCGGCGAGCTCGCCGGGAAGCCCGGCGATGCGGAGGCGGAAGCCGCCCTGGTGCGGGCCGCCACCGGCGCGGAGGTCTTCACCCGGCGTGAGGCGGTCGAGGCGCTCGGCGGGCGCGCCACCCCGGCCGTCCGGGCCGCCCTGCTGGCGGCGCTTCGCGACACCGCCGCCGTGGTGCGCGCCGCGGCCGCGGCTGGGCTCGGGAGCTTCCGGGAGGACGAGGTGGTGACGGCTCTGCGGGGCGCGTGGCGCGGGGACTCGAGCTACGCCGTGCGGGCCGCGGTGGTGGGCGCGCTCGCGCAGGCGGACTCCGCGGGGGCGCCGGCCCTGCTGCGGGAGGCGCTCGGCGTGCCATCGTACCTGGACCAGGTGGGGGGCGCGGCGCTCGCGGCCATCGCCCGGCGACGGGACGTGGAACTGGCGGACGCCGTGCAGGCCGCCATCGGGCGGCTCGAGGACGCGCCCGCCACGCTGCTGGCGCTCGCGGCCGGCGGGGCGCCGGACCCGCTGGCGCGGCTCTTTGCCAGCGCCACATCGCCGGTGGAGGGAATCCGGCGGCGGGTCCTCATGAGCTTCGGCGCGCTCAGTCCTGCGGACCGGCGCGCCGTGCTCGACCTGCTGCTCCGCCGCCCCCTCGAGCCCGCCGTGCGGCAGGACCTCGAGGCCGAGCGCGCCCGGCTAGGGCAGTAGCCAGCCGGCCACTTCCTTCACCGCCTCCGTGGCCTGCGCCTCGTCGTTCAGGTTGGGCAGGGTGACCACGGGCACGGGATCGGCGAGGCGGGTCAGCGCACTGGCATTGAAGCGGCTGCTCTCGTCCCGCGGGCCCGGCTGGTTGAGCACCACGCCGAGCACCGGGATCTTCTCGGTGGCGAGCACCCGGAGTGCCATCAGGGTATGGCTGATGGTGCCGAGGCGGTCGGCCGCCACCAGCAGCACCCTGGCGTCGAGGCTGTGCGCCAGGTCCAGGTGGTTGTCGCTCCAGGTGAGCGGCGAGAGCAGCCCGCCCGTTCCCTCCACCAGCAGTTCCGTGCCCGGCGTGGCGATGGCGCGGATCCGGGCCACCAGGTCCTCGTAGTCGATGGCGTGGTTCCCGAGGTCCGCCGCGATGGCCGGCGCCACGTGATGCGTGAGCCGGACCAGCGCGCGCATCGGGCCCGACTGGCCCGTCGCCTCGGCGAGGCGGATGCCGTCCTCCCCGGGATTGGCGGGGTCGCTCACGCCGGTCTCGATGGGCTTGACCGCCACCACCGGCTGTCCCGCCGCCTTGAGCGCCCGGGCGAGGGCCGTGGTCACCCAGGTCTTCCCCACCCCGGTGTCCGTCCCCACGATGAGCGTGACGCGCGGCGGCGGGGTCGGGATCTCGTCGCTCACGCGCTTGGTGCCCTGCGAGGTGCGCGTGGCCTTCTTGGCGGAGGGACGGGACGGGGGCATGCACGGGCCTTCCGGACGCCACGAACCCGGGCATCCACGCACGGGGTGAGAGTGGCCGCGGGCGGAGGCCGGCGGCGGGAGAACGATGCCGCGGGCGGGACGCCGCGGGGAGCGGGCCCCTTGCCCGTCAGGGCGAGGCCGGCGGGTGCACCAGGAAGACCTGCTGGATGGCGCGGATCCGTCCCGCGAAGTCGAGCGCCACGAGGTCGTAGACCTCGTCGTCGCTCCCGAGCAGCGCGCTCATGGCGCCGCCGGCGCCCGCTCCCTCGCCCATGCGCATCTCCGACTTGCGGATGAGGCGCAGTTCGCGGATGCGCTCCACGCTCACCACCCCGAGCGTGTCCGCCTGCCGGTAGACCAGGGAGTCGCCCGTGAGGCGCACCAGGCGGATGTCCCACAGGTACCCACCGCCGTCGAGTCCCACCTGCCAGCGGTCCGCGGCGCGGCCCTGCGCCTGCGCGGCGCGCACCAGCGAGAACAGCACGGCGAGCAGTGCGACGAGGATGCGCATCGGTGCCTCCCGGGCGGCTGGCCTTGAGTTTCCCCACCGGCTCCCCCACGTTTGGCCATTCGGGGGGCGTAGCTCAACAGGTAGAGCAAGAGACTTTTAATCTCTAGGTAGTGGGTTCGAGTCCCACCGCCCTCATGCCCGGGGGGAGCGACCAGCCGGCCGCTCGTCCCGGTATCTACATCCGGAAGACGCCCCCCGGAAGAGCCCCGCCACGCGCCCCCTTCCAAAGCCCCGACGCTCCCGCGACATTCCCGGCGCCCCGCCGGGCCCCGAAGCACGCCCGAAGCCGCAGAACCCGCACACAGGACACGACGTGACGCTCATCTATCTCGACGGCCAGTGGCTCGGCAAGGACGACGCCAAGGTCTCGGTCTACGACCACGGCCTCCTCTATGGCGACGGCGTCTTCGAGGGCATGCGCGTCTACGGCGGGAAGACCTTCCGGCTGGCGGAGCACGTGGACCGGCTGTACGACTCGGCCCAGGCCATCAACATGGTCGTGCCGATGCCGCGCGAGGAGATGATCGCCATCACCACCGAGGGCGTGAAGCGGGCGGGCCTCACCGAGGGGTACCTGCGCCACGTCATCACCCGCGGCGTCGGGGACCTCGGCCTCGATCCTCGCAAGTGCCCGCGGCCGTCCATCATCATCATCTTCGACACCATCGCCATCTGGGCGCCGGAGCGCTACGAGCAGGGGCTGACGCTGGTCACCGCCGGGACGCCCATCAACCATCGTGAGGCGCTCTCGCCTCGGGTCAAGTCGCTCAACTACCTGAACCACATCCTGGCCAAGGTGGAAGCCACCAACGCCGGCGCCGACGACGCCATCATGCTCGACCCCACCGGCCACATCGCCGAGGCCACGGGGATGAACCTCTTCGTGTGGAAGCACAACGTGCTCTCCACGCCCGCCGTGCACGCCGGCCTGCTCAAGGGCGTCACGCGCGACGCCATCATCGAGATCGCCCACGAGGCGGGCTACACCGTGCGGGAGACGCTCCTCAACCGCTACGACCTCTACACCGCCGAGGAGGCCTTCCTCACCGGCACGGCCGCCGAGGTGGCGCCGATCCGCATGGTGGACGGGCGCATCATCGGGGCCGGCAAGATCGGCCCGGTGACCCGGGACATCCGCGCCCGCTTCCAGGAGCTGGTCAAGAAGTAGGCGTGGCCGAGGCCTTCGACCTCATCGCGATCGGCGGCGGCACCGCCGGGCTCGTCACCGCCGCGGGCGCCTCGTACCTGGGCGCCCGCGTTGCGTTGGTGGAGCGCGAGCGCCTGGGCGGCGACTGCCTCTGGACCGGCTGCGTGCCGAGCAAGGCCCTCCTCGCCAGCGCCCGCGCCGCCCAGGTCCGCCGTGATGCCGGCACCCTCGGCCTCCTCGGCAAGGCCAGGCCGGTGGACCTCCCCACGGTCATGGAGTCGCTCCGGGCCGCGCGCCAGGCGGTGAGCCACCACGACGATCCCGCCCGCTTCCGCGCCATGGGCGTGGAGGTGGTGTTCGGGCCGGCCACGCTCACCGACCCCCGCACCGTTCGCGTCGGCGACCGGGTGCTCACCGCACGCCGCATCGTCCTCGCCACCGGCTCGCGGCCGGTGCTGCCGCCCATTCCCGGCCTCGCCGGGGCCGGCGCCCACACCCACCACACCATCTTCGAGCTGGCGGAGACGCCCGCCTCACTGGCGGTGATCGGCGGCGGGCCCATCGGCGTGGAGCTGGCGCAGGCATTCCAGCGCCTCGGGGTGCCGGTGGTGCTCCTCGAGGCGGCGCCGCGGATCCTGGGGAGGGAGGACGCGGGCGCGGCGGCGGTGGTGCAGGCGGCGCTGGTCCGGGACGGGGTCACCGTCCACACCGGTGTCACCCTGGGGCGCGTGGCTCGTGAACCTGGCGGGCACATCCTCACCTGGACCGCCCGCGACGGGACGCCCGGCCGCGTGACCGTCGGTGCCATCCTCGTGGCGGCGGGCCGCCGCCCCGCCGTGGAGGGGCTGGGCCTCGAGGCCGTGGGCGTCGCGGTGACGGCTGCGGGCGTCACGGTGGATGCCCGGCTCCGCACCACCGTGCCCGGGATCTGGGCAGCGGGGGATGTGACGGGCGGGCCCCAGTTCACCCACGTCGCCGATTATCAGGCCAAGCTGGTAGTGCGGAACGCCCTCACGCCCTTCAAGGCCCGCGCCGACTACCGCGCCGTCCCCCGCGTCACCTACTCCGACCCCGAGCTGGCCCAGGTGGGCCTCACCGCCGCCGAGGCGGAGGGGCAGGGCATCCCGCACCGGGTCTGGCAGTACCCCCTGGCGGACCTGGACCGCGCCCTCGCCGACCGCCGCACGGAGGGCTTCGTGCAGCTCGTGGCCAGCCCCGGGGCCGGCTGCTCGGCGCCACCATCGTCGGCGCCGGGGCGGGGGAGCTCATCACCACCGCCACCCTGGCCCTGACCCACCGCCGCCTGCGGCTGGCCGACCTCGCGGGCATCATCTACCCGTACCCCACCATGAGCGAGGGCCTGCTCCGGGCGGCCAACCTCTCCCGGCGCGAGGCCTTGGGCAGCCCGGCAGGGCGCCTCCTCAAGCGCATCGTGCGGTGGGGGCTCTGACGCGCCCCGGCCCGAAGTGCCCCCGAAATCCCGCCCAGTCCCCCGGGAGCGGCCGTGGTTCCCGCTGGCCCCGCTCTTGCCTTGCAAGGCCCGGTGAGCAGGAGGTCCGGGAGGCTGCGTATCTCGGACAGGGAGGGCTGGAGGTCCCGGGAGGAGGGTCCCCGGCGCCGATCCCCCTCCCCGGCCCCCGGGAATCCAGCCTGACTGGATCTTGACAGCCCCGGTCCCGGCCTGCACTTTCGCCGACCCTTCGGACCCCCTGAGTTCACGATGCCCTGGAAAGAAGTCGTGGTAGGCGAAGCCACCTGGACGGTGGCACCGGTCGCCGAGCGCGTGGCGAACACCCAGGCCTGGCGGCTGGTCCTCAGCTGCCGGTGCACCGGCGCCGACCGCCGGTCGGTCTGGGCCAGCACCTCCCTGCAGTCCTCCAGCCGGTCCGACCTGTATGCCCAGGCCGACCGCATGAGTGACGAGCGGGTGCAGGCGCTCCTGACCCGCCACCTGACTCCCGCCGAGAAACCGGCCGGCGTTCCGGCCTAGCCCCCGGCGCCCCATTCCCCCGAGCCCGGCCCGCTACTCCCGCGGGTCGGGCTTTGTCGTGGCCCAGCGCCAGACCGTGGCCGCCACCTCCGAGATCCGCCGGGCCGCCTCCGCCTCCGAGTCGAACCCCGACGTCAGCACCACCAGCACGAAGGGCCGCCGTCCCGGCGGATAGATGATGGCGGCATCGTGGGTGATGCCGGTGATCCACCCCGTCTTGTGCGCCACCCGGGTCCCGGGCGGGAGCCCCGCCGGTATGGCCGAGTTGAACTCCTGCGCCAGCAGCATCTCCACCACCGCGGGCGTCTCGCGGCCTGCCGCCCGGCCCTCGGCCACGGCGTCGAGGAGCCGGGCCAGGTCCCGGGCGGTGGTGGTATTGTTGAGGCCGGCGCGGAAGGCCTTGCCATCCTCCACGCCCCGCCGCACCATGATGGAGTCCGCGCCTAGCAAGCGGGCCGTGGCCTGCACCCGCGCCGGGTCCAGCCGGGCGATGAGCAGGTTGGTGGCCAGGTTGCTGCTCCGCGCAGTCATCCGCTCCGCCAGCTCCCGGAGCGTCACGCCGCGACCCTCGCGCAGGTAGAGCGTCGAGTCCGAGTCGTCCGCGGGATCGAGGGTGTAGGGCGAGCCGTCCACGATGGACGCAAACGCGTTCCGCACCACGAGCGTGTCGTCCCAGCGGAACTCCCCGGCCGCCACGCGCCGCGCCAGCTCGATGAGCACCGGCACCTTCATGGTGCTCGCGGCGTGGAGCCGCCGGTCCCCGCCGAGGCTCAGGCTGGTGCGGTGCACCCGGTCCAGGTAGACCACCGACACCCGCGCGGTGTCGGCGCCCAGCAGGGTCCGCAGGGCATCGTCCAGCGGGGCCGAATTCTGGGCAAGGGCCGGGGTCGCCCCGGCGAGGAGGAGCAGGAGTCCCGCGAGGCACGAGTTTCGCATGCCTCCAATGCTATCTTCCGTCCCTCTCCAGCGCACGGTGTCTCCCGAATGGCCGCTGCCGCCTCCCGCATGCCCGACCGCGTCAAGTTTGCCGAGTTCGCCATGGACCGGCTGCCCAACGGGCGCTGCCGTGCGCGGGTGGTACTCACGTGGATTGATGACCAGGATCACGTCGGCGAGGCCGAGGGCCTGGGCTCCCAGGCGGGCGAACTGCGGTGCGCGGCCGAAGCCTGCGTGACGGCGCTCACGAAAGCGGTGCGGGGCGAGGTCAAGTTCGAGCTGCTGGGGGTCAAGGCGGTGCGCGCCTTCGATGCCAACGTGATCATCGTCTCCCTGGCGCTCCCCAACGACAACCCGGGCCAGCGCCTCGTGGGGTGCTACCTCACTCCCGACGTCGATCCCGCGCGCGGCGCAGCCCTCGCTGTCCTCAACGCCACCAACCGCATCCTCGGCAACCGCGTCTTCATGCGCTGACCGGTGCGTGCGACCGGCATCACCCCCGGGGCATCTCGCCAAAGGCCCGTGTCCTGTCATTTCGCCTTGGGACACGGGCCTCAGACGTCTCCCGAAAGCAGGCCGAACCGGGTTAGTTTTCCCGTCCCGCGCAGGTTTCTTGCAGGGCCCTCCGAGGGTCCGTCCCCGGGCGGCAGCATCGCCCGGCCACGTCGCATCGTGAACTCTTGGGCCGTCGGCCGTCTCGCGCCGATCGCCCGTTGGCTGGAAAGGCACGCCGATCCATGAAGCGTCTCGGCTTCGGTTCCCTGCTGTTCCTCGCCGCCTGCGGCGGCGCGCGTCCGGCCCCCGCGCCCGCTCCGCAGTCCACCACTCCGGCCGCTCCCACCGCCGAGCCCATGCCTGCGGCGATCTCGCCCGCGGTGGCGCTGGGTGCTGGCGTCGCGGCCGTGGACACGCCGCCCCCGGTGAAGGACAGCGCCCGGGCCGAGACCGCCGACTCCGCGGCCGACGCCGCGATGCTCGAGCGCCTGGCCGAGGCGCACCCGACCCCGCAGGATTCCGGCGCGGACGACAGCGAGGCCCCCGGCGGCGCCAACGCCGCCGCCACCGAGGTCACCTACGACATCGACGTCGAGACCTACGGGAACCACGCCCGGGTGCAGTACTACCTCGACTTCTTCCAGGGTCCCGCGCGCGAGCGCTTCCAGATCTGGCTGCAGCGCATGCCGCGCTACGAGCCCATGATCCGCGCCAAGCTGCGCGAGTACAACGTCCCCGAGGACATGGTGTACCTGGCGCTCATCGAGAGCGGCTTCTCGAACGCCGCGGTGAGCCGCGCGCGCGCGACGGGGATGTGGCAGTTCATGAAGGGGACGGGCAAGCTCTACGGCCTGCGCGTGGACACCTGGGTGGACGAGCGGCGCGACTTCGTCCGTGCCACCGACGCGGCCGCGCGCCACCTCGCCGACCTGCGCGACCGCTTCGGTTCCATGTACCTCGCGGCCGCGGCCTACAACGCCGGTGCCGGCAAGGTGGGCCGCGGCCTCCGCCGCCTCCCCGACGGCGACGACGAGGAGGAGGAGAACGCGGACGCCACCTTCTTCCGCCTCTACGACACCCGCTTCCTCCGCCGGGAAACCAAGGACTACGTGCCGAAGCTCATCGCGGCGGCACTGATCGCGAAGCAGCCGGAGAAGTACGGCTTCGTCCGCTTCACGGACATCCAGCCGGTGTCCTACGACTCGATCATCGTGCCCGACGCCACCGGCCTCGACGTCATCGCCCGGCTGGCCGACACCTCGGTGGCGTTCCTGCGCGAGCTCAACCCGCACTACATCCGCTCCGTCACGCCGCCCCGCACCCCGTCGGTGGTCCGCCTGCCCACGGGCGTGGGCGCGCTGGTGGAAGCCCGTTACGCGGAGCTGCCGGAGAACGACCGGGTGCACTACGTGGAGCACGTGGTGGCCCGGGGCCAGACGGCGGCGAGCATCGCGCGGATGTACCGCGTGAACACGCGGCTCCTGACCGACGCCAACCCCGGGGTGCGGATGACGCGCCTCAAGATCGGCACCCGGCTCGTGGTGCCCACGAGCTTCGTCCCCAACGTGCCCGCGGCGCCGGAGCGCACGGTCACCGCGCGCGGCACGTCCTCCACGACCATCCGCTACCGGGTGCGCCCGGGCGAGACGCTCTCGGGCATTGCGGAGAAGTACAACACGTCGGTCACGCGGCTTCGGTCGCTCAACGCCCTGGGCCGCACCTCGATGATCCGCTCCGGCCAGGTGATCCGCGTGCCCGCTCCCGCCGCGCCGGCACCCGAAGCCGAGCCGGCGCCGGCGCGTAGCGGCACCACCGCTCCCGGCGAGCGC
>JBGAOL010000165.1:0-9418 GCA_044221825.1 Gemmatimonadales bacterium | reverse complement strand
CACTACCAGGGCGCCGACCGCGCCGGCGTCAACCGCCGCCTACGTCCACGCCCTGCTCCGGGCCGGCGGTGTGCCGCTCGTCCTCCCCGCCCTCATCGGCGGCCGCTATCACCCGGAGATCCTCGACGGCCTCGACGGCCTCGTCCTGAGCGGCGGCGAGGACGTGGCCCCGCGCCCTTCGGCCACCCGCGCCATCCCGCCCTGGGCGACGTGGACCCGCACCGCGACGCACTGGAGCTGGGCCTCTTCCGGCTGGCCTGGGAGCGCCGCCTCCCCACGCTCGCCATCTGCCGCGGCATCCAGCTCGCCAACGTGGCCCTGGGCGGCACCCTCTGGCAGGACCTGCCGAGCGAGTCGCCGAGCGACGTGACCCACCAGGCCAAGTCCGACCGCGACGCGCGCACCCACATCGTGGAGATCGCCCCCGGCTCCCGCCTGGCGGAGGCCCTCGGCAGCACCCGCTGCGAGGTGAACAGCTTCCACCACCAGGCCATCAAGGACCTGGCCCCCGGCCTCGTGGCCACCGCCTGGGCCCCCGACGGCCACATCGAGGGCGCCGAGTCGGCCCCCGGGCAGCCGTGGCTCCTCGCGGTGCAGTGGCACCCCGAGGAATTCCACCACCACGACGGCGCCCCCGACCACGGCCTCTTCGCCGCGTTCGTGGCCGAGAGCCGACGGGTAGCCGTCGCGCGTTAGTGCCCGAGCACCGCTCGAGCGTGGGCGAGCTCAGTGATCCGCGCACTCATCTCGTTGAGCGCCTCACGGATCGAGGGATAGTGCTGCGCCGCGCTGTGCAGGATGCCGTCGAGATGATACCGGTCCGCCAGCGCATGATCCGACGCCATGGCAAAGCCGCGCCGGCCCAGCGCATCGTAGTAACTCCGGTCCGGCCCGCCGTGGCGGAGCCGGCGCGCCTCGATGTACTGCGGGAAGAGCCCCGACAGCCACAGGGCGTAGTTGCCGAGGTGCACCATCACCCGGAAGCGGCGCTCGCCGGTGGTGGCGTCGAGGTCGGCGAGGATGTCGATGAGGTAGCGGTGCGAGTGGTCGTCGTGCCAGTCCACCCGCGTGGCGCGGTCCCGCTGCCCGAAGGCCAGCAGCACCGCCGACAGGTAATCGGCCAGGTCCCGGTCATCGAGCTCGGCGGAGCGGAGCGCGTGCCGCACCATCACGTAGAAGAAGAGCGACTCGCTCGGCACCAGCATGGAGCGGACGGCCAGCAGGCGCTCGGGCAGCTCGGGCGCATCGAGCAGCGCGTCGGGCCCCTCGGCCTCGAGCTTCCGCTCCAGCGCGGCGCGGCGCCCCGCCGAGCCCTGGCTCAGCAGCAGCACCACCAGTTGCAGGTCCCGCGGCCCCAGCCGCCCGCGCGTGTTGGCGAGGATCATCGGTCAGCTCCCCGGAGAGATGGTGGCCCCTACACACTTTTCGGCACATCCGGTCGCGCTGTCAAGGCGATTCCTCACCACGGGCGGCCAGCAATCGACTGCCACGACTGCCAGCCCGCCGCCCCCGGGGGGCGGCGCGGAGTGACGCATGCCTGATTCGGCGCCCCCGGTCCTCTGGGCGGAGGTGGTGGACGCCCTCCCCCTTGGCCTCTGCCTGCTGGATGCCACGGGGCGGATCGAGCGCGCCAACCGCGCCTTCGCCCGCTTCGTCGGCGGCGAGAAGGCGACGGTGGCCGGCATGGCGTGGACCGAGGCCGTCCCCGCCGCCTGGCACCACGGCATCCACGCGGCGCTCGCCACGCCCGCCGCCGGCGAGCAGATCCTCCCGCCGGCGCCCGCACCGTCGGCGTCACCGCCTTCCTGCTCGGCGATCGCGCCCCGCACCGCGCCCTGCTGCTCTTTGCCGACCAGACCGACCGCCGCGTGCTGGCCGACCGGCTGCTCCAGTCCGAGAAGCTCTCCGCCATCGGCCAGCTCATCGCGGGCGTGGCGCACGACCTCAACAACCCGCTCACCTCCGTGGTGGGCTTCGCCGACTTCCTGGCGGAGTCGCCCGACGCGCCGCCGCGGATCCGGGAGCCGCTCCGCGTCATCCAGCAGGAGGCCACCCGCGCGTCGAAGATCGTCAAGAACCTGCTGAGCTTTGCGCGGCGGCAGGAGAGCCGGCAGCGCGCCTCGTTGACGCCGGTGCTCGAGGCCACCGTGGGCCTCTTCCGCAACCAGCTCTCGGCCAGCGAGGTGACGCTCGAGCTGGACATGGAGCCCGGCCTCCCCGACCTGGAGATGAACCCGCACCAGGTGCAGCAGGTGTTCGTGAACCTGATCCAGAACGCCGCGCAGGCCCTCATGCAGGCGGAGCGGCCGGGCACCGTGCGGGTGCGCGCGCGCCGCTGGATGGACGGCGTGGCCATCGACGTGAGCGACGACGGCCCCGGCATGCCGCCCGAGGTGGCGGCGCGCGTCTTCGAGCCGTTCTACACCACCAAGCCCGAGGGCCAGGGCACGGGGCTCGGCCTGTCCATCTCGCAGGGCATCGCCAAGGAGCACGGCGGGCGCATCACGCTCGCCACCGAGCCGGGGAAGGGCGCCACCTTCACCGTGGAGCTGCCGGGCCGCCTGGGCGAGCCCACCCCGCTCCCCGCGGCCGCCGAGCCCCGCGAGGCCCGCCCCCTCGCATCCTCGTGGTGGACGACGAGCCGCACATCCTCCACTACCTCCGCGCCACCCTCGAGGCCTGGGGCCACGCCGTGGAGACCGCCGGCGACGGCCGCGCCGGCCTGGCGCGCGCGGTGGCGGAGCCGTTTGACCTCATCATCTCCGACCTCCGCATGCCCCGCGCGGGCGGCCAGGAGTTCTACGCCGAGCTCCACGCGCTGGCGGCGCCGGCCGCCGCCCGCGTGGCCTTCAGCACCGGCGACACCGTGGGCGGCGACACCCTGGCCTTCCTGGAGCAGTGCGGCCGCCCCTGCCTCCACAAGCCCTTCAGCCTGACGGAACTGCGCGCGCTCCTCCGCACCGTGGGCGGCAGCACCGGCTGACCCCGTGGCCGACGCGCGGGTGGTGCACCTGGCCAGCGGGCGGGAGTGGCGCGGCGGGCAGCGGCAGGTGCTGCTGCTGGCGCGCGGCCTGGCGCGGGAGGGCGTGGCGCAGTGCGTGGTCACCGGCCGGGGCAGCGAACTCGCGCGGCGGCTCGCCGCCGAGGGGCTGCCGGTGGTGCCGGCGCCGTGGAGCGCCGCCTACGACCCGCGCGGGTCCTCCCCACCCTGCTCCGCCAGCTCCATCCCGGCGCCATCGTCCACGCGCACGACGCCCACGCGCTGGCCCTGGCGACGATCGCCGCCCGCCTTCGCGGTGCCCGCGTGGTGGCCACGCGCCGGGTGGACTTCCCGCTCCGCCGCCCGTACTTCTGGCGCGGTGCCGATGCCGTCATCGCCATCTCCGAGGCCGTGCGCGCCGTCCTCCGCCAGGGCGGCGTCGCCGACGAGCGCATCGGCGTGGTGCCCTCGGCCGTGGACCTCGACGCCACGCGCGGCACCGCGCCCGCGGACCTGGCGCGGACGTTCGGCATTCCCGCCGGCGCTCCCGTGGCCGTGAGCGTCGCCGCGCTCGTGGCCCACAAGGACCCCGCCCTCCTCCTCGACGCCGCCGAGCGCCTGCGCGCGCGCCAGCCCGCGCTCCACTGGCTCCTGCTAGGCGACGGCCCGCTCCGCCCCGCGCTCGAGGCCGGCATCGCCGAGCGCGGCCTCGGCGCCCACGTCCACCTCGCCGGCTGGCGGGACGACGTCCTGCCCTGCCTCGCCGCGGCGACGCTCTGCGTGGCCTCCTCCCGCGAGGAGGGCCTCAACACCTCCATCCTCGACGCCCTCGCCCTCGGCATCCCCGTGGTGGCGACGCGGGCCGGCGGCCTCCCCGAAGCCGTCGGCGACGCCGGCCTGCTCGTCCCCCGCCGACGGCGCCGCCCTCGCGGACGCCGTCCACCAGCTCCTCGGCGACGCGGCCCTCCAGGTGCGCCTCCGGGAGGCGGGACCGGCCCAGGCCGAGCGCTTCGCGCTGCCCAGGATGGCAGCGGGGGTCCGCTCGGTGTATCGTTCCCTCCGCTGAACGCCACACTGAGGACTCATGCTGTACGTCTGCGTGCCGAGCCACAACGAGAGCGCCACGGTCGGGCTCATGCTCTGGAAGATCCGCAAGACCTTCCAGGCCTTCCCGCGCGAGTACGAGATCCTCGTGGCGGACGACGGCTCCACCGACGCCACGGCGGAGATCCTCGAGCCCTACACCACGGCCCTCCCCCTCACCGTCATCCGCCACGGCGAGCGCCAGGGCTATGCGAAGAGCGTCGAGGAGCTCCTCCGCCTCGCGGTGGAGCGCACCGACCGCCCCAAGCGCGACGCCGCCATCCTCATGTCCGCCGACTTCACCCACGGGCCGGAGTACCTGCCGGAGATGGTGAAGCGGCTGGAGAGTGGCGCGGATCTCGTGGTGGGTGAGGCGTCCGTCACAGGCGAGCCGCGACGGGGCGCACGCCTGGTCCGCCGCTACGCGAGCATGCTGCTCCGCAACGTCCGGGTTCCGGGCGTGCGCGACATCGTCTCGGGCTACTCCGCGTTCCGCCTGGCGGCGCTCAAGGCGGCCTTCCGGGCACAGGAAAGCGCCCTGCTTACTAATGAAGGGTGGGCGGCCAATGCGGAGCTCATCGGGAAAGTGGCACGACAATCGCGTCGGGTGGAGGTGGTGAACGTCGTGGAACGTCACGACCTTCGCCAGCGGCCAAGCCGGATCGATCCCTGGCCACTCGCCAAGGAACTGTGGGCGGTGGGGGGACGTCTCCGGATCAAGGCCGAGCGGTTGCAGGCGGCGCCACGTGGCGCCGGCCGTGACGCCGCCGACCCGGAACTCGAGGAGGCCACCCGATGAAGTCGCTCGTTGCCCTGGTCAGCATGAGGCTCTTCAGCCATCCCAGCCCCGCGCCGGCGGCGGCGCCCGCGCCGGCCACGGTGATCGTGACGGCCCCGCGCACGGACTATCCCTTCAAGGTGGGGGAGCGCTTCCAGTACTCCGCCAAGCTCGGCATCCTCCGCCTCGGCACGGCGTGGATGACGGTCGTGGGCATCGACACCCTGCGCGGGCACGAGTCGTTCGTCTTCGAGTTTGGCCTCGACGCCAAGGCGCCGTTCTACTCCAGCACCAACATCCTCAAGTCGTGGACGGGCACCGAGGACCTCATCTCCCGCCGCTTCACCCAGGATCTGGTGGAAAACGGCAAGGAGCGGAAGCGCTACTACGACATTTTCCCCGACTCGCTGATCTACACCCAGGAGCAGCGGCCGGGCACCATCAAGCCCACCGTCGCGGCCCCGCTCGATGACGCCGCCTTCTTCTACTTCCTCCGCACCCTGACGCTGGAGGTGGGGAAGACCTACCGCTACGAGCGCTACTTCCGGGCGGAGGTCAACCCGGTGGTCATCAAGGCGGTGAAGCGGGAGAAGATGGAAATGCCGGACGACAGCGAGATCAACTGCATCGTCCTCAACCCCGTGGTGGGCGACGACGGGCTCTTCGCGCCGCGCTCGCAGGCCATGCTGTGGATCACCGACGATCCCCGGCACATCCCGGTGCAGATCCGCGCCAAGCTGCCCTTCGGCACGGTGACGCTCCGGCTGGAGAAGATCACCCAGGCCCCCGGCACGTGAGCCGCTACCGCGAGCCCGACCTCTCCAAGCTCCGCACCGTTCCCGTCGGGGCGCGCGCCAACAAGGTGGCGCGCGCCCTGCTCACCACCCCGCCCGGGGCGGACCGCTCCTTCAAGGCGTTCCTCGACAGCCTCCCGCACGTCCTCGCGGCCGACCACCTGCGCCGGGTGGCGGCCGCGATCGCGTCGGCGCACCGCAACAAGAAGGGTCGTGGTGCTCGTCGGCGGCCACGTCATCAAGGTGGGCATCGGCCCGCTGCTGGCCGACTGGGTGCGCCGCGGCATCATCAGCCACGTGGCCCTGAACGGCGCGGCCGCCATCCACGACTTCGAGCTCGCCGCCTTCGGCGGCACCAGCGAGGACGTGGAGAAGGGCCTCGGCGACGGCACCTTCGGCATGGCCGAGGAGACGGGCGCCGAGATGAACACCGCCATCCGCGCCGCGCACGCCGCCAGCCAGGGCTTCGGCGAGGGGCTGGCCCTGCCATCGCCGCCCGACCCGAGTGCCCGGGCGGGGGTTTCCGTGCTGGCCGCCTGCCACGCGCACGACGTGCCCGTCACGGTCCACGCCGCCATCGGCGCCGAGATCATCCACCAGCACCCGCTGGCGGACGGTGCCGCCCTCGGCGCCACCACCTTTCGCGACTTCCGCCGCCTGGCCGGCTCGCCCCGACCTCCATCAGGGCGGCGTGGTGCTCAACCTCGGCAGCGCCGTGGTGCTCCCCCGAGGTGTTCCTGAAGGCCCTCACCATTGCCCGGAACCTGGGCGAGGGCCGCCCCACCGATTTCCTCGCCGCCGATTTCGACATGATCCGCCACTACCGCCTGCGGGTGAACGTGGTGGAACGCCCCACGAAAGCGGGCGGCACCGGCCTGTGCTCACCGGCCACCACGAGCTGCTGCTCCCCCTGCTGGCCTGGGCGGTGGCCGATGCGCTGGGCTGAGCGGATGCCGCTCGCCCTCCTGCTGGGGATCGCCGGCTGCACCGGCGGCGGCGGGCCGCCGGACTGGCCCCGTCCCCGTGGCTGCGGCGGCGCGCGACCTCGCCGACCAGCTCGGCGAGCGCGCCACCCTGGCCCTCGCCGCCGACAGCCGCCTGGAACGCGCCGATTCGCTCTACGCCCGCGACGCCGAGGTCATTGCCCAGGGCCAGCGCCGCTCGGCGCCGCCGCGCTTCGCCGGGATCGAGGCCGGCGGCGAGGTGGCGGTGGGAACCACGCGGGTGGAAGTGAGTGGGGAGCTGGCGTGGACGCTGGTGGAGTACCGCTGGGTGGCCACCGGCCGGGACCTGATCCGCGAGGCCCACGCCACCCTGGTCTTTGCCCGCCAGCCCGACGGGCGCTGGCAGGTGGTGCACGCCCACTCGTCGCTCCTGCCCTGAGGCCGGGGGTCCGAAAAGACGACCGGGCGCCGCGCGGTGACTTGCGCGGCGCCCGGTGACGTTTCACCCTCGTGGAACTCAGGCCTTGCCGGAGATCATCTCCCGGACCCTGGCCGCCGTTTCCGGCGCGAAGACCTTGAGCATCAGGTAGACCAGGAAGCCGAGGAAGGCCAGCCAGAGCAGCCTCCCGAAGATCCCCACGACGAACCCGAACAGCCCGAAAAAGAGCTGCAGGGCAAACCAGGCCACGATGGCGAGCAGGGCGAACCCGAGCAGGCTGCGGATCATGCTATGTTCCTCCGGACGGAAGCGGTCTCGCCCCGTCGTACGGGGGACGTTCCAAAAAGTTTCCTGGGCCGGCCTGTGACGCAAGCAACAAGATACGACGTGATCGTGGTGGGCGGGGGCCCCGTGGGGGCCGCCTGCGCCCGGGACCTCGCCGAGGCGGGGCGCCGGGTGCTCCTGCTGGAGCGCGGCGACACCCCCGGCGCGGGGTGGCGGGCGGCGGCGGCATGCTCGCCGCCCAGGTGGCGGGCGGCGAGGACGACCCGCTCTTCGAGATGGGCATCGCCGGGCGGGAACGGCTGGCGGACCTGGCGCCACGGCTCAAGGCCAGCACCGGGATCGACGTCGGGTATTGGCACCCGGGCATCGCCCGGATCGCCATGGACGAGGCGGATGCGGCGTGGCTGCGGTCGCGGGTGGCGTGGCAGCGGCAGCAGGGGCACCTCTGCGACTGGTTCGACGCGGGGGAGGTGCGCGCCCGGTGGCCGTACGTGGCGCCGGGGTTCGGGGCGCTCTGGTCGCTCCGCGACGCGGCGGTGCATCCGGTCAAGCTGGTGGACGCGCTGGTGGCGGACGCCGCGCGGCTCGGCGCCACGGTCATCCAGGACCGCGTGCTCGGTCTCGAGCGGGCGGGCGGCAAGGCTGGACGGCGTCTGGAAGTGAGAGCGCGGGAACACGTGGTGCTGGCCGCCGGGGGCCTTGGGCACGCGAACTCACCGCTTGCCGCGGCCCATCGCGGTGGAACCGGTGCGCGGCCAGATGGCGGCGCTCGCCTGGCCCGACGGCGTGCCGCCGGCGATCATCCACGGGCCGTGGGTGCTACGTGGTGGCGCGCGACGGCGAGGGCGGTGGTGGGCAGCACCATGAGCATGCCGGCTACTCGGCCGAGTCCACCGAGGAGGGCCTCAAGGAAGATGGCCAAGATCGGGATGCTGTGGCCGGTGGTGCAGCAACCGCGGCTCCGCACCTGGGCCGGCCTCCGTCCCGTGACGCCGGACGGCCTCCCATCATCGGGGCCGAGCCCGCTGCCGGGGCTCTGGTACGCGCTGGGGCACGGGCGGAACGGCATCCTGCTGAGCGCCGTGACCGGCCAGTCTATCACCGCGCTCATCAATGGGGGAGAAGGAAGTGAATCACCTCGAGCAGGTGCGGCCGGGGCGGTTCTGGAACTGGTAGGTCCCCCTGCTGTTCGAAGTCCACGCCGCCGACGGCCCCGCCGTCGGCGGCATCGTTTTTGGGACCGGCGAGGGACGCCGGCCATCAGGCCGGAAGAACGTACGCCGCCCGCCGGCGGGTGGATTGGTCGGGCGGGTGATGCATCCGGTCCCTCGCCCCCCGGCGTACCGAGGTGCAGGCGGGGAGACCCTCTGCTGGCCGGCGAGGTCGGCCACCGCACCTCAACCGAGCACACCCATTGCCATGGCGCGCGCGGACGCGCACCCAGCGGCCTTCGCCACCCTCCTCGTCGCCGGCGCCTGCCGGCGGCGCGACGGTGGCGGTATTCGGACCACCAGGACACCCCGCTGGTGGAGCTCAACCTGCGGATGGACATGACCGGACGTGGTACGCCTTCTCGGCTCAGCCCCCGGCCGGATCGTGCTGGTGATGAACACGAGCGGCTTCCTCACCCCGGCGGAATCCCCGACGGCGACCTTCGACCCGAACATCCTGTACCAGTTCAAGGTGGACAACGACGGCGACGCGGTGGAGGATCGCGTCATCCAGGTGAGCTTCACGGGCACCGGCGCCAACCAGCAGGTGGTGGTGCATGGTCCGGCCGCACCGGTCGTGGTCGGCCCCATGATGAACGTGGTGGACAAGGACGCCCCCGTGCTCCGCGGCGACCTCAACATCCCGTTCGGCAGCGCCAGCGGCATCCAGGCCTTCGCGGGACCGCGGGACGACCCGTTCTTCATCGACCTCGAGGCGGCGTTCTGCATCCTGCCCGACCGGCGGCCCGCCTCGGGCCCGCTCGCCGGCTCGTGCGCCCTGCCCCAGCCCGGCTTCCGCAGCCCGGGCGTCAACTACACGGCCGGCTACAACGTGCTCTCGATCGTCATCGAGCTGCCGAGCGCGCTGCTCGAGAACGGCGCGCCGGGCAAGCTGGGCATCTGG
>JBGAOL010000164.1:0-8574 GCA_044221825.1 Gemmatimonadales bacterium | reverse complement strand
CCCTCCCCGCCGCCGGCTCACCAGCCCCGCCGAGAGCAGCGTGAAGAGCAGCCCCACCGGCAGCGGCTCCAGGAAGGTGAACGCGATGTTCACCAGCGGGTTGTCGTACATCACCTTGAAGTCGGCCATCTC
Organism: Gemmatimonadales bacterium; assembly: GCA_044221825.1. GTDB lineage: Bacteria > Gemmatimonadota > Gemmatimonadetes > Gemmatimonadales > GWC2-71-9 > JADJOM01. Next base: position 8,442 of record JBGAOL010000164.1, on the reverse strand, counting down.
CTTGGCCTTGGCGGCGAGCGCGGCCTCGGAGGCCCCCGCCGCCTTCATCTTGTCGATCATGTACGCGGCGTAGTGGTCCACGAAGTCCGGCATCACCGCGAAGTACACCACCTCCCACGCCGCCACGTAGCAGACCGTCCCCACCAGCATGATCAGCCCGCCCACCTGGCACGCCCTCCAGAACCCGAGCTGCCCGCCCGCCACGGTGTCCCGGTACGACCGTACCCCGAAGTAGATCATCAGGAATGCCGCCACCATGCTGCTGTAGCCCACCACGGCGGCGTGGTCGAAGCCCACCTGCTCGCGGAAGGGCAGCACCGCGAGCATGACACCGGCCATGATGGCGCCGGCGAGGAGGCCGTAGGTCAGGACGATCTTGCGCATCACTGCTCCAGGGAGAAGGGGGAGCGCCGAACCTAGGACCGGACCCCGACGCGCGCGTCACCGGAACGGGTGACGCCCGCGTTAACTGCCGCGCTATCACCCATTTGGGCGACCAGGCAGGCTACGGGATCAGCCGGTATTCCTTCCCCAGCTGCACCGCCTGCGTCCGCCGCCGCGCCCCGAGCTTGTCGAGCACCCGGCTGGTGTGGGTCTTCACCGTGTTCTCGCTCACCCCCACCCGCTCGGCCATCTCGCGCGTGGACAGACCCTCGGCAATGAGGCCCAGGATCTCGAGCTCGCGCGGGGTGAGGCCGAGCGCCTCCAACCGGCGCTCGTCCCGCACGAATGGGCCCGCCACCGGCACCGCGACCGGCACCGCCACGGGCACCGGCACCTCGCGCACCACCACCCGCTCGCGCGGCGTGGTGAGCTTGAGGCCGAGCCAGATGCCGAGCCCCGCGAAGACCGCCGCCACGATCCCGCCGTAGATCTCGATGGAATGCTCCACCACCAGCCAGCGGTACTCCAGCAGCTTGAGCCCGAGGATGAGGAGCGCGGCGACGGCGCCGTAGAGCAGGACGTGGCGGCGCATCACGCTGCGGTGGCGGGCCGGCTCATGCCGCCGCCCACGCCGCGAGGTAGGGCATGCCGTGGGTGCGGAGCGCCTCGAGCGCGCTGGCCACGAGAGGGGCAGCCGCGGCGGTCGCCGTGTCGCGTGTGAGCGTGGCGGTCATGGCCGCTGCCTCCGCCAGCAGGTCGTCCCCGCCCGGGCCCACGCGCCACCACTCCGGGACCCCGGGGGCCACCGCGTGGAGCCGGCAGAGGTACTCCTCCAGCCGCCACTCCGCGTGCTCCGCCGTGGGGCGCGTGGCGGAGGGCCGCATGCCGAGTTCGGGATAGCGGCCCTGCCGCGACCAGCCGAGTTCCACCGTGAACTCGTTGTAGCCCTTGAGGCTCGGGACCACGATGATCCAGGCCCAGCGCGACGGGTCCGCCGCCCAGCAGTAGGCCGCCTCCCCCGGGCAGGCCCAGGGCTTCGGCCCCCTGGGGAACGGCGCGAAGGCGGGTGCCACGCCCGGCATCGCCTCACTGAAGGCGCGCTTCACGGCGGCGGAGAACTCGCGGCTCATCGGCGCGCCTCAGCGCTTCCGCCGCACGGTGCTGCCCTTGGGCCAGAACGCGAACTCCGGTTCCTGCACCGCGGCAAGGTCGGCCACGCGGTCGCGCAGGAAGGCCTCCGCGGCCTGGATCCCCGCGTTGTAAGCGGAGGGCGCGAGTTCCTTGAGGAAGAAGTCGAGCAGCATCCGCACCTGGATGTCGCTCACCTCGAGGTCGAGTTCGTCGCTGCAGAAGCGGCGCAGCGAGGCGAGGGCCTGTGCGCTGGCCTCGGGCGGGATCGGGACGGGCATGGTGTTGGGGTCGGGCGTGGAGGACGGGCGAGCCTTCCCGAAGCTACACGCCCGTGCCGCGTCCGTCAGGGGTGCGCGCCCGGCCTGGGGGCCAGCGGGAGGGTGGTCAGGACTGCCCACGGTCCGCCATTCTCCTGCCGGATGAGGTGCGCCTCGGGAAACGTGATGATCAGCCCGGCCCCGACGGGCTCGGCCGCGGCAAGGGTGTTGCCCGGCGCGTTCGGGTTTCGCGGATGTGCCAGCGTGATGTGGGCCGCCGCCCGGCGTGTGTCCGCCCGCCCGAGGAGGTGCACGCGGAGCCGATGGTATTCGTCGGCGCCCGCCACGCAGGGCAGGAGGATGCCGTGCCCGTCGAAGCGCTCCGCGGGGCCGAAGCCCAGCGTCAGCGGCGCGGCCTCGGCGAGTCGGGCCCGGAGGCTCCCGGCGTCGAGTCCTGCGAGTTCGTCCTCGCGGCAGAGCGTCACGTGCGCGGGGATGAGGCGGTGCTGGGCGGGGTCCACCATGCGGCGCACGGCGTCCACCCGCTCCGCGTGGGGCGGAGGCAGGAAGAGCGTGAGCTGGTGACGGAGGCTCATCAGTCCACCACGAACAGCCGCGCCCCACCCGGCGCCGCCGAGCGATGCGCTTCCGCCTCGTCTGCCACCTGGTAGCTCATCCCCGGCTCGAGCACGAACGACCTGCCATCCGCCAGCTCGGTGTGCAGCGCGCCGTCCAGGCAGAGCAGGATGTGCCCCTTGCGGCACCAGTGGTCCGCCACGTAGCCCACGGAATACTCGACCATCCGCACCCGCACGTCACCGAACTGGCGGGTGCGCCACGTGGCCGTGCCGGAATCGCCGGGGTGCGTGGTGGCCGGCACATCGGCCCAGCGCGTGGTGCCGAAGGGGATGTCGCGCAGCTGCATGGGACCTCGGCCGGTGGTGCGGCGGTGGAATGCCCGACACACTGTGTCAGGGTGGGCGGGCAGCGCGGCCCTCAACTCCGCGGGCCGTGCGCCGATACCTCAATGAAGGCCCCCGCCCGCGGGGCCGCAACCTCGACGCCCCGGCCCCGGGAGGACCCATGGATTTCGATGCCGCCATCATCGCCCACAAGCGCTGGAAGGATCGCCTCAAGAAGTCCGCCGCCGGGGGCGAGCAACTCGACGCCGCGACCCTCGGCCGCGACGACGCCTGCGACCTCGGCAAGTACATCCAGGCCGCCCCGGCCGCCGAGCAGGCGCTGCCGGAGTTCAAGGTGCTGCGCGAGAAGCACGCCCAGTTCCACAAGGTGGCCGCCGGCACCGTGCGGTCCATCGCCGGCAAGGACGCGGCGGAAGTGGACAGTCTCCTCGGGGGCGTCTCCCTCTTCGGGCAGGCCTCGGCCGCGTGCGTCTCCGCCATCGCCGCCCTGCGCGACCGGGCGGGGAAGGGCGCCTGAGCTCACCGGCCCCCGGGCGCTGCCCGCGGGCCCTCCCCTATCGTCCACCTCCCGCCAGGGTCACGGCCCGGGCGGGGGGCGCGCGCGCCTTGCCTTGGCCGCCGGGGGGACGCACTATCCCCCGCTCCACCTGTCGCCCCGTCTCCCCTTCCCGAGGCCCCGCCGCATGCCGAGGCTCCTGCGCCCCGTCGCCACCGCGCTGCTGCTCGTTGCCACCGCCACCGCCGCCACCGATCCCGTCCCCGTGGACTGGCCCATGGTGGCGAGGATCCGCGAGGAGGGGCTGCAGCGGAGCAGGGTGATGGACTACGAGTCGTACATGGCCGACGTCCTCGGCGCGCGCCTGACACTGTCGCGCGACATGCAGCGGGCCCAGGCCTGGCTGCAGGGTGAGCTCACCCGCCTGGGCCTCGCCAACGTCGCCGCCGAGCCGTACATGGACTACGGCGTGGCGTGGGACAATGAGTACACCTCGCTCCACATGCTGGAGCCCGACTACACGCCGATGGTGGGCTATCCCCTCTCCCACACCCCGGGCACCACCGGCAAGGTGGTCGCGGAGGCGGTGATCGTGGACATCCAGGTGAAGGAAGACCTGGACCGCTACAAGGGCACCCTCCGCGGCAAGGCGGTGCTGGTGACGCCGCCCGCGCCGATCGACCTGGCCCCGCTCACCAACGGCGTCCCCCGCCTCACCGACGCCGACCTCCGCGCCCTCGAGGAAAAGGTCATCGCCCCGGCCCGGCCCGCGCCGGCCCGCCAGCTCCCGCGGCCCAACGCCATCACCGCCGCCGAGAAACTGGCCTTCTACAAGAGCGAGGGTGCCGTGGCCGTGCTGCAGTGCGAGAGCGGCTGGCTCGGCGCCGTCCGTGGCTTCTCTCGGCCGGGCGCGCGGGACGACGGCTGGTCCCGCGCCGGGATCGTCGCCTCGCTGCCAGTCATCGCCATCACCCCGGAGCACTACAACCGGATGTACCGCATCCTGGGCCGGAAGATCCCGGTCAGGGTGGAGCTCGAGGTGCGGAACCGCATCGGCGACAAGGTGGAGCAGGCCGCCAACATCGTGGGCGAGATCCCGGGCAGCGACCTCAGGGACGAGGTGGTGATGCTCGGCGCCCACTTCGACACCTGGCACGCGAGCCCCAACGCCAGTGACAACACCTCCGGCGTGGCCGTGGCGCTCGAGGCCGTGCGCATCCTGCAGGCGCTCGGGGCGAAGCCGCGCCGCACCATCCGCATCGCCCTCTGGTCGGGGGAGGAGCAGGGCCTCTTCGGCTCGCGCGCCTACGTCAAGCGTCACTTCGGCGACCCGCGCGACAGCACCGTCGGCACCCGGCCCGACTACGAGCGGCTCTCCGCCTACTTCAACCAGGACTACGGCGCCGGCCAGTACCGCGGGATCTACCTGCAGGGGAACGAGTTTGCGCGGGCGCAGCTCACCGCGTGGATGACGCCGTTCCGCGACTTCGGCATGACCACCGTGAGCAACCAGTCCGTCGGCTCCACCGATCACATCGCCTTCGACGAGGTGGGGCTCCCCGGCTTCCAGTTCCTGCAGGACCACATCCCCGGCACCGGCGGCCACACCAACCTGGATTTCTACGACACCATCCAGGGCGAGGACCTGATGAAGAACGCCGTGGTCATGGCCGCGTACGTCTGGCACGCCGCCAACGCCGACCAGCGGATGCCGCGGAAGACCTGGCGCTAGCGGCGTCCCCCCCGGCGGTGGGGGGCGGCACGCTCAGGCTGTGGGTCGCCGCTCGCGGCCGGCGTCGATGCTGTAGGGCCCGGCCCCCCAGGTGGCAAAGAGCAGCCAGAGGAAGCTGTAGAGCATCACCAGCTCCCCGCGGTTCTGCCACCACCAGAGGGAACCGCTGCCCCCGGCGTGCATCCAGAAGTACGCCACCGCCATCTCGCCCGACGCCAGGAACGCGGCCCAGCGGGTGAAGAGCCCCACGGTGATGAGCAGGCCGCACACCAGCTCGATGACGCCGGCCGCGCCGAAGCGCGTCATCAGCTCCACCGTGCCACCGTCCGGCCCAACGCCACCGAACCAGCCGAGCAGTTTCTGCGCGCCGTGCGAGAAGAACGCCAGCCCCGCGGCCACGCGGAGCGCCGTCTGGACCGCGGGAAGGAAGCGGGCGGGAATAGGGCCGTCCATGGACACCTCGGGGGTGGGGGCGGTGGCCGCACCGGGGGCGGTGCGGCGCGGCGCATCGTGCGCCGGTCCCAAGGTGACGCCCGGGCGGGCGCCGGGCCAGCCTAGTCGCGCGCCCGGGCCCGGCGGATGATTTCCGCCATGGTGTCCCGGTGGGCGGTGAAGGTGTCCTCCACCACCTGCAGCGTCGGGAGGATCTCGGGCCGGAGCCCCAGCGTCACGTCGTCGAACTGGCCGAAGCCCGCCTCGTGCACGCCGCTCGACCCCCGCCCCGGCGCCGGTGCGCTCAGGTGCGAGAAGTACTTGCTGTACCGCCGCCACCGCGCGCCGCCCCCCGCCTGGTACATCCCGATGAACCCGTGTAGGGCGTCGTACGGCATTTCCCCGACGCAGAGGACCTCGGGGTGCCGGCCGCGCAGGTCGGTCACCAGCCGGCGCGTCCCCTCGTGCATGTCGCCGTTGGTGGCGTTGACGTGGCCGCCCACGATGTCCAGGAAGTAGGCGTCCACGCCGTACGTGCGGATCACGTGCTCGATCCGCCCCGCGAGGTGCGTCCGCCACCGCTCGTCCGCCAGGTTCATGTACGCCAGCCACCCATCCTGGTGCCGGTCGTTGTTCCAGTCCACCCAGTTCAGGTTGTACACGTCGCCATCGAGCTTGGCGGTGGCGCCGCCCTGGTACCGCTCCCAGCCCGCCAGCTTCCGGTTGGCCGCGTTGGTGCCGAACATCGGCATCATGTGGAAGCCGAGCGCCCGCGCCTCGGTGATGAGTCTGCGGAAGCCCGCCTCGCCGCCCATCCGCGGGTCGGGCTCGTAGCGCGGGTAGTCCCAGTAGTACCGCCCGTCCCACGCCGCCAGGAAGATGAGCGCCCGCGCCGGGTCCATCTGCGTGGCGATCCAGCGCAGGATCTCGAGCTGCCCGGCGTAGTCGTTGAAGATGAAGCCGGTGTAGTGCTGGCCGTGGAGCGTCACCACGAGCTGCAGCTGGTGCACCCAGGTGGGGAGATCGCTCCGCGACTCCATGAAACGGAGGCCGTAGCTCGCCGCGATGTGGGAGAAGTGCGCCCGCTCGGCCGCCTCAAGCGTGTCGGTGACCTGGACGGTCCACCGTGGGACCGAGACGGCCTTGTCGTTCCGCCAGGCATCATGCTCGTAGACGGCCTCGACGCGGTATCCCTGGGCGCCGGGCTGGAAGAAGAACCGCTTGGGGCGCACCCGGTGGTCCATCGAGCGGATCGAGAAGACCGGCCCCTCCGCCGGCACGACGGCGGCGAGCGGCGTCATGAGGCTGATCCCCGCCCCGGGGCCGTGCAGGTCGCCGCCCCCGAACGGGTAGGCGGCGAGGACTTCGTTGTCGCCGGGATCGTACGGCGAGCCCCCGCCGAGGGCGAGCTTTCCCCGGGGGACGCCGCGGATCACCGTGGTGACCGCCTTGACCGGCCGCTCCATCTCGACGTGTACGTCGCACTCGACGGCGGTGAGGCCCGCCGGCGAGAGGTTGATCGTCACCCGGCCGGGCGCGGTTGCCTGGCCTCCCGCCCACACCAGCCGGTCGCAGGTGATCTTGATCGCGCCACTGGTAGGCCCCTCCACCCGCATCCGCTCCCGGTCCAGCCCGTAGGTGTTCTCGTCGGTGAACACCAGCACCCCGAAGCGGTACCCGCCGAACCGCACCGACGGCTCCGGGAAGTCGAAGCTGAACTTCATCGCCCCATCGCCCCTGGGCGGGAGGTAGACCTCGCTCGTGGACGTGAGCGGGACGATCTCGCCGTCCGGGGAAGCGACCCCATCGGACGGGGCGCCGCCAGACGCAGGGGTACTCAGGATGGCCGGTGCGGCGGCGGCAACGCTCATTGCGCGGAGCCAGTCGCGGCGGGACAGGGCGTCGTTCAGGAGGGGCCTCGCTTCGCGGCGGGGTGGGTCAGTCTGGCGTGAGCTTCCAGTAGACCGCGTAGCGCTCGTCCACCATGCTGTAGAGCGGCGCGAGCTCGTACTCCACCCAGAGGCCGGCGGTGCGCCAGTGGGAGGGAGCGCGTCCGGGCACGGGCGTGAGCCAGGCCCGCGGGTCGGGGCCGGCGCCCCGAAGCTCGGGTTGCGGTGGCGGGGCAGGGTCCTTCGCGGCGCGCACCGCCTCGTCCCAGGGCTCGGTGCCCTGGGCGCTCGGCGCGGCCCGGCGGGTGGCGGGCGTGATCCCGGCGGTACCCAGCCGGCCGGCCAGCACGATCGGGCCGTTGAGGACCGCCACCAGCTCCGGTGCCCCAGGGAGTGCCACGCTGTGGAGTGACTGCATGAAGTTCGCCTCGATCAGGTCGCCGTTCTGCCAGCGGCGGCGCAGCACCGCGTACCGCCCCGGCACGAACGCCGCCTCCACCGGCTCGCCGTTCACCACGATGTCGCCACCGTCGGTCCAGGACGGGATGCGCACCCGGATGCTCAGGGTCACCGGGCGGGATAGTGTCAGGCGCAATGCCGTGCCCCCTTCCTCGGGGAACGTGGTCTCCTGGCGTATGGTCAGCCCTGATTCCGGGACGTGCAGCTCCGAGGCGATCAGCTGGTTCACGAACACCCCATGCGCATCCCGGAAGTAGATCCCCTCACCCACCTTCGAGAAGTTCTCCACGCCCGTGCCGTAGCAGCACCAGAACGCGTGGTCGGTGGTCCCGAACAGCTTCCAGTGTCCGGCCTCGAGCGGCGTGTAGTAGAGCTTCTCGCCGTCCACCGGGTGCTGCGTGCCGAGGATGCCGTTCCAGAGCAGGCGCTCGGCGAATTCCGCGTACGCCGGGTCCGCCGTCCAGGTGAAGAGCTGCTGCGTCAGCTTCAGCATGTTGTAGCTGGTGCACGTCTCCTGCGTCGTGGCGCGGAGCGTCCCGCGCAGGTCGTCGGGGTGGCCCGCCCAGCTTTCGTCGCTCGTGGAGCCGCCGGTGGCGTACGCGCGGTGCTCCGCGATCATGGCCCAGAACTGGACGGCCGCGAGGCGCGCCTCCTCGTCGCCCGAGAGCTCGTAGTCGTGCGCCTCGCCCAGCACCTTGGGGATGGTGGTGTTGCCGTGCACCTCGGTGAGCTCGTCGCG
>JBGAOL010000163.1:0-8911 GCA_044221825.1 Gemmatimonadales bacterium | reverse complement strand
CTGCTCGCCGCCGGAGAGCTCCTGCGGGTACGCGTGGGCCTTGGCGGCGAGGCCCACCTGCGTGAGCACGCGCATCACCCGCGCCGGGATCGCGTCCCGCCGCGCGCCCGTCACCTCCAGCGCGAAGGCCACATTCTCCTCCGCCGTCCGGTCCTCGAGGAGCCGGAAGTCCTGGAAGACCACCCCGAGCCGCCGCCGGAGCTTCGGCACGTCGGCGGCCGCGAGGTCCCCGATGCTGTACCCGGACACGCGGACGTCCCCGGCCGAGGGCCGGAGCTCACCGTACATCATCTTGAGGATGGTGGATTTTCCGGCGCCACTGTGGCCGGTGAGGAACACGAACTCGCCCTTCGCGACGTGAAGGGAGACGTTCTTGAGGGCCGCGCCCTTGGGATAGTCCTTGGAGACGTGCGCGAAGCGGATCACGGCCCCAATCTAGGGCCCCTCGCGCGGACCGGACAAGGCACGGCCCCGGGGCCGTGCCTCAGCCCAGCGCCTGCTCGAGGTCCGCGATGATGTCCTCGGCGTCCTCGATCCCGCACGAGAGCCGCAGGAATCCGTCGGGGATCCCCGCCTTCCCCCGCTGCTCCTCGCTGAGCCGCCGGTGGCTGGTGAGCCGGGGCTCGGAGATGAGGCTCTCCACCCCTGCCAGGCTCGGCGCGTGGGTGACCAGCTTGAGCCGCCGGAGGAAGCGTTCCGCCGCCTTGGCCCCGCCCTTGAGCTCGAGCCCCACCATCCCCCCGAAGCCCTCCATGAGCTGCGCCGCCAGCGCGTGCTCCGGGTGGCTCGGCAGGCCGGGGTAATGGACCTTCGTGAACTCCTCCCGCCCCTCGGCCCAGCGCGCCACGGCCATGCCGTTGACGTTGTGCCGCTCCATGCGGATGCCCAGGGTGCGCATGCCGCGCTCCACCAGCCACGCCGCGTGCGGGTCGATGGCCTGGCCCCACAGCATCAGCCGCGTCACTTCCTCCACCAGGAGGCGGTGACCGGCGCGATCACGTCGGCATTCAGGTACGCCAGGCTGGCGCTGGTGATGACGATGTCGACGCCGTGCTCGAGCGGGCGAGTTGACCGAAACGGTGGCGATCACCAGCAGCGCAAACCCCCGTCGCGCGCGGTCGGTATGGGCGTCAGGTAGGATCCGCATCGTCGGGTTGGTGGGCGTCTCCACGAAGATGGCGCGGGTGCTCTTGCGGACCATGCGCCGCCACTGCCGCGGCTGGTCCGGCTGCACGTAGCTCACCTCGATGCCGAAGCGCCCGAACTCCTCCTCGAACAGCCGCCGCGTCCCGCCGTAGATCCAGCTGCTGGCCAGCAGGTGGTCGCCGGGGCGGAGCACCGCCAGGTGCGCCAGCGCCGTGGCCGCCATGCCGCTCGCCACGAAGATCGCGGCCTCGGCCCCCTCGAGCTCGGCGTACCGTGCGGCGAGCGTCAGCTGGTTCGGGTTGTTGCCGTACCGGCTGTACATCACTTCCTCGCCCGAGCCCACCGGGTTGGTGAAGGTGCTGCTCTGGTAGAGCGGCGCCACCACCGGGGTCCAGTCGGTGCGCCGCGCCGGCTGGCCGTGGATGGCCGTGGTGGAGGGGCCGAGCTTCCGCTTCATCGCTCGAAGGGGACGGCGTAGCCGTCCTCGAGGGCCCGGGCCAGGCGGCGGCGGGCCAGGGTGGCGAGGGTGGCCCGGGCCCGGTCCTCCTCCCACGCGGTGAGCGCCGCGAGGGCGGCCGGCGTGAGGGCAGGATGGCCGGCCAGCGCATCGAACGCCTGCACCTCATCGGCGCTGGCCGCGCCCACGAGGCGGAGCGTGCCGCGCACGGGATCGCGGGCCACGGCGGCCAACTGGTGGTGTTCCAGCACGTGGTGGATGGCCTCCAGCTGGTCGTCGTGCAGCCCGTGCAGGATGAGGTACGTGCCGGCGGGCGGGTCGGCCATCAACTTGGCCACCACCTCGTCGGCACAGCTCAGGTCCACGAGCTGGATGTTGGTGAAGTCGAGGGTGGCGATGGCCCACTCGCCGGTGCTGAGGCGGTCCTGGATGCTGGTGCGCACGGCCCGGCCGGTGGGACGCGTCACGAGGTTGCTGTAGGCGGTCTGCACCGCCTCCCGCAGGACCTGCTCCAGCCGGATCGAGATCACGCCGTCCCCTCCGCCCCTGGGATGAGGATCTGGAGCTGGGCGCCGGGGAACGGCGCCAGGCCCTCGGTCATCGGCACGTCGTCGTCCCACGCGGGGACGATGGCGATCCGCGCGGTGCCACTGCGGATGGTCAGCTTGCCGGACCACCGCGTAAGATAGCGCTTGATTCCCGGCATGCCCTGCCCGCGGCCGGGATCGCGGAAGCGGCTGGTGTGCTGGATCACGGCCGCCTCGAGCGCCACCGCGTCGCCCCAGCGCTCGCCGAAGCGGCGCGCCTGCGTGGGCTCGAGCGAGCGGCGGAAGCCGATCCCGCCGTCACTCACGGCGATCACGGCCACCTTCCGGCCGAGCTTCCGGCGGAAGCGATACGCGTGCACCGCCACCCAGCCGCCGGTCCCCGCGTGCTCCACAATATTCTGGCACGCCTCCGAAAGCGCCATCGCGAAGCCCATGGTGGAGGTGGCCTCGAGCCCGAGCTCGCCGTGCAGGATCCGCGACGCCCCGGCCTGGATCTTCCCCACCACCGCGTGCACGTCCTCCGAGGCCCGCACCGGCGTCACCGCCAGCAGCACCTCGCTCTGGTCGTCCGGCTTCTGGCGCGGGACCTTGCCGTGGATCTCGAACAGCTCGGCGGCGTGCTGGAAGAAGCCGGCCCGGGCCCAGTAGCGGCGCACGTCCTCCGCCTGCGGCACGGTGAACTGCGGCAGCGGCCCGCCCGCCTCCTTCACCGCCTGCGCCGCCGTCAGCATCCCGATGAGCCCGAAGGGCGACGCCCACTGCGCCGGCCGCGCGTCGAACACCAGCCGGTCCGTGAGCGGCCCCGCCGCGAACGAGGTGGCGAACTGCTCGAAGCTCCGGTCGTCGAGGAGCGTGGGGATCTCCACCACCCGGCTCATGCCAGCCCCCCCGCCGGGAGCACCAGCCCGCCCCGGAGCAGGGTCCCGAGCGCGCTCGCTCCCCGGAGCGTGGCGTTCTTCGCGGCCGCCTGGTTGGCGGCCGCGATCGCGGCGGCCGGCACCTGCCCGCCCACGAGGCCGCTCACCAGCGTGGCGCCGAAGACGTCGCCGCAGCCGGTGGGATCCACGGCATCCACCCGCGGCGCCTCCACCAGCGCGGTCTCCACCGGCCCGCTGCCGGCCCCGCGCAGCCGCGGCGCTGCGGGGTTCCGGAAGTAGATGGCGCCTTTCGGCCCCACCGTCACCACCAGCAGGCCCACCCCGGCGGCCATGGCCATCGCGGCCGTCGCCATCGGGTCGGGGGCGAATTGCGCCATCTCATCCTCGTTCATCTGGATCACGTCGAAGCAGCGGAGCCACGCCGCCGGGTCCGCCAGCGGGCGGAGGACCCGCACCCCGTCAGGCGGCATGCCGAAGAGCAGGCTGTGCAGGTCGGCGTACACGAGCCCGGGAAAGCCCTGCCGGAGCGCCTGCGCGGTGCCGAGCTCCATCTCGAAGCCCGAGATGAAGTTCACGTACAGCGCGTCGAGGTCCTGCACCATGGGGCCGAGTTCCGCCCATGTCCAGCCCGGCACCCCGCCGCTCATCCGTTCCGTGCGGCGGTCGAGCGAGCTGTAGCGGAGCACCACGCGGTTGTTGGGCGCCGGCACCTCCACGAAGCGGGACCCGGCCGTCACCCGCGACATGCCGCGCAGCAGCCGCGCCGCCTCGTCGCGCAGGTCCCGTCCCACCTTGATGAGCGGCACCAGCTCCCAGCCGGCCGGCAGCGCCGCCTCGAACGCGCCGAGCGCGTAGGCGATGCCACCCCATTCCTCCACCGGCGGGGCCGCGGGGTCCCGCCCGTGGATCACGTCCCAGACCAGGGACCCCACCACGCCGAGCTTCACGCCGTCACACGATGCCGGCTTCGACCTGCTCCTGGAAGGCGCGCACCGCGCCGTACACCCCGGCCACCCCCGTCAGCTCCCCCGGCACGATGCGGCACACCTGCACCGCCGGCTTGAACGCCCGGCGCGACACCTCGCGGCGGAGCGGCTCGAACAGCCGGTCGCCGGCGAGCGTCACGCCACCCACGATGACCACCGCCTCGGGGTTGAAGATGTTGATGAGGCTCGCCACCGCGGCGCCGAGGAAGTGGGCCGTGTCGCGCACCACGTCGTGCGCCAGCCCGTCGCCGGCCTGTGCGGCCTGGTAGACCTTCTGGGCCGTGATCAGGCTCAGGTCGCCCGCCACGTACGAGGGCAGCGTGGAGCTGGCCCCGGTCTGGATGGCCTCCACCGCGCGGAGCGCGATGTTGGGCCCGCTCGCGTACGCCTCGACGCAGCCGTAGTTGCCGCACTTGCACTTGCGGCCGTTGGCCTCGATCGTCATGTGGCCGATCTCGCCGGCCAGGTCGGTGGACCCATGGTACAGGCGGCCATCGATGATGATGCCGCCACCGATCCCCGTCCCGATCGTCAGGCCGATCGCGTTCCGCGTCCCCCGCGCCGCCCCCATCCACCACTCGCCGAGCACCGCGCAGTTGGCGTCGTTGTCGAGCGCGGTGCGGATGCCGAGGCCGGCCTGCAGCCGGTCGCGGAGCGGCATGTTCACCCAGCCCAGGTTGGGCGTGAGCAGCACCACGCCCGTCCGCGTGTCGAGCGGCCCCGGCGAGCCGCAGCCCACCCCGATCACCTCCGCCCCCGGCACCTCCGCCCGGAGCGCGGCGATCGACTCCTCCGCGCACGCGATGATCCGCTGCACCACCACGTCCGGCCCCCCCTCGGCCGACGTGGGGATGCTCCGCTCGCCGCGGAAGTCCCCGCCGTCCTCCCGGACGCAGCCGGTGACGATGTTGGTGCCGCCCAGGTCGATGCCGACGATGTAGCGTGTGCTCATGGCTTCATCCCTTCCACCGCCCGCGCGACCGCCTCGATCGAGATGTCGCGCATGCACAGGTGATGCGTGAGGGGACAGGTCATCGGGCCGTGCTTCGAGCAGGGCCGGCAGGGGAGCGAGGGGTGCTCCATCACCCGGTCCCGCGGGCCCGTCGGCCCGAACCCGAACTTCGGGGTCGTGGGTCCAAAGATCGCCACGGTGGGGCAGGCCACCGCGCTCGCCAGGTGGAGCGGCAGCGAGTCGTTGCAGATGAGCGCCTGCGCATGCCGGAGCAGCGCCGCCGACTCGCGCAGCGTGAAGCGCCCCGCCGCCACCCATACCTGCCCCGGCAGCGCCGCCGCGATGGCCTCCGCGGCCGCGCGGTCCTCGGGGCCGCCCACCACCACCACGGGACGGCGGAGCCGCGCCGCGAGCCCGGCGAAGTGCGGCCAGCGCTTGCTGCCCCAGCGCGCGCCGGGCGCCAGCGCCAGGAAGTCGGCCGGGACCTTCTGGTCGCGGAGCCAGTCGTCCGCCACCTGCAGGTCCTGCGCGGTGAGCCCGAGCTCCACCTTGGGGGCCTGGCCCACCCCGGCCAGCATGGCCATCCGGCGGGAGGCGTGGGTGCCGGCCGGCACGCTCACCCGCTCCGTGTACCAGAACCGCCCCGGTGCCCCGCTGAACCCGACGCGCGCCGGTACCCGCGCCAGCCAGGTGAGCAGGGCGCTCCGCACCGACTCGTGCGGCACCAGCGCCTTCTGGTAGCCCGCGCCCCGGAGCATCCCCACCAGGCGGAAGAAGCCGCCGAGTCCTGCGTCGCGGCCCGCCTTGTCGTAGGGGATCACCCGGCGCACCGCCGGGTGGGTGTTGAGGAGCGGGGCCGCCGCCGGGGTCGTCACCACGTCCACCGGCCCGTACTGGTCCGCCAGGCGGGCCAGGAGCGGCGTCGTGAGCACCACGTCCCCGAGGTGCGCCGTCTGGATGACGACCACCCGTCGCTCGGCCCCCGGCGCCTGGACTGGCTGGGTCACGCGCGGACCTCGTGCTGGAATGGTGGGCCGTCCCCGCCCGGCGGCCGGCCGGGCGCCCCGCTACTCGACCTGCAGCACCGCCAGGAAGGCCTCCTGCGGGATCTCCACCTGGCCGAGCTGCTTCATGCGCTTCTTGCCCTCTTTCTGCTTCTCGAGGAGCTTGCGCTTGCGGGTGATGTCGCCGCCGTAGCACTTGGCGAGCACGTCCTTCCGCATGGCCGAGATCGTCTCGCGGGCGATGATCTTGTTGCCGATCGCCGCCTGGATGGCCACCACGAAGAGCTGCCGCGGGATCAGCTCCTTGAGCTTCTCCGCGATCTTCCGCCCGTACTCGTAGGCCTTCTCCTTGTGGATGATCACGCTGAAGGCGTCCACCGCCTCACCGTTGATCAGCATGTCGAGCCGCACCAGGTCGCTCTCCCGGTAGCCCGCCATCTCGTAGTCCATCGAGGCGTAGCCGCGGCTGATGCCCTTGAGCTTGTCGTAGAAGTCCAGCACGATCTCGCCCAGCGGGAAGTCGAAGTCGAACTCGACCCGCGCCGTGTCGAGGTACTTCATCCCGTGGTACACGCCCCGCCGCTCCGTGCCGAGCTTCATGATGCCGCCGATGTACTCGGTCGGCGCCATGATCCGCGCCTTCACGTACGGCTCCTCGATCCGGCTGATCGTGGCCGGGTCGGGCAGGTTGGTGGGGTTCTCCAGCAGCAGCATGGCGCCGTCGGTGAGGTACACATGGTACTCCACCGTCGGGACCGTGGTGATCAGGTCCAGGTTGTGCTCGCGCTCGAGGCGCTCCCCGATGATCTCCATGTGCAGGAGCCCGAGGAACCCGCAGCGGAACCCGAAGCCGAGGGCCGTCGAGGTCTCCGGCTCGTACTGGAGCGAGGCGTCGTTCAGCTTGAGCTTGGCCAGCGAGTCGCGCAGCGGCTCGTACTGCTCGCTGTCCGTGGGATAGAGGCCCGCGAACACCATCGGCTTGACGTCGCGGTAGCCGGGCAGCAGTTCGGTGGCGCGGTTGGTGGCGTCGAGGATGGTGTCACCGGCGCGCGTGTCGCCCACGCTCCGGGTGTTGGCCACCACGTAGCCCACCTCCCCCGCCTCGAGGTAGGCCGTCGGCCGCTGGCCAAGTTGCAGGTAGCCCACCTCGTCCACCACGTACACGTCGTCCGGATGGCTCCCGAAGGCGATCTCCATCCCCTTCCGGATGCTCCCGTCCACCACCCGGATGCTCGGGATGGCGCCGCGGTACCGGTCGAAGTACGAGTCGAAAATGAGCGCCCGGAGCGCCCCGTCGGGCGCGCCCTTCGGCGCCGGGACCCGCTCCACCACGGCCTCGAGGAGCTCGGGCACGCCCGTCCCCTCCTTGGCCGAGACCGACAGGATCTCCTCCCGCTTGGCCCCGATCAGGTCCATGATCTCCTTGGCCCGCCGCTCGGGCTCGGCGCCGGGCAAGTCGATCTTGTTGAGGACCGGGATGATCTCGAGCCCGGCGTCGAGCGCCAGGAAGAGGTTGGAGAGCGTCTGCGCCTGGATCCCCTGCGACGCATCCACCACCAGGATGGCCCCCTCGCACGCCGCCAGCGAGCGCGAGACCTCGTAGGTGAAGTCCACGTGGCCGGGGGTGTCGATCAGGTTGAGCTCGTACTCCTGCCCGTCCTTCGCCACGTAGCGCATCCGGACGGCGTTGAGCTTGATGGTGATCCCCCGCTCCCGCTCGAGGTCCATCGTGTCGAGCAGCTGCTCCCGCATGAGCCGCTTCTCCACGGCCCCCGTGACCTCGATCAGCCGGTCGGCGAGGGTGCTCTTCCCGTGGTCGATGTGGGCGACGATGCAGAAGTTGCGGATTCGGGCCTGGCGCATAGGGCGGGAATATACACGCCCCCCCACCCCCGCCGAGTGCCGCGCCGGCAGCGCCCCGTTAGCTTCCCCCGCCGTGTCCAGGTTCCGCTCCCCGCACGCCGGGCTCCTGCTTGCTATCCTCTTCTGGGGCGGCAACTTCACCGCCTCCAAGCTGGCCTTTGCCCAGCTCCCGCCGCTGGCCTTCACCGCCATCCGCTTCAGCATCGGCTCCGTGCTGCTCTGGCTCCTGGTGAGCCGCCGCCCCGGGGGCCGGGACCTGCCGCCCGAGGCCGTCTGGCCGGTGATCCTCCTCGGCGTGGTGGGCAACACCCTCTACCAGCTCTGCTTCATCACCGGCCTGGCCCGCACCACCGCCGTCAACACCTCGCTCATCCTCACCGCCATGCCCACGGTGGTGACCGTCTCCGCCGGCCTCCTCGGCCTTGAGCAGGTGACCCGCCGCCAGGGCTGGGCGCTGGGCCTCGCCACCCTCGGCGTCATCGTCGTCGTGGCCGCCAGGGGCCTCACCACTGCCCACGGCGACTGGCTCGGCGACCTCCTCATCCTCGGCGCCGTCGCCTGCTGGACCGCGTACACCCTCGGCCTCCGGCGCCTCCGCGGGCTCTCGGTGCTTAGCGTCACCATGTGGACACTCGTCGCCGGTACGCCCGGCCTCATCCTGGCCGGCATCCCCGACCTGCTGCGGGTGCACTGGACCGAGGTGACCCTCGTGGCCTGGGGCGGCCTCGCCTACTCCACGCTGTTCTCCCTCACCGCGGCCTACATCCTCTGGAACCGCGGCATCCAGCACCTCGGCCCCTCGCGCACCTCGCTCTACTCCTGCCTCACGCCGCTGGTGGCCACCGTCATCGCCATGCTGATCCTCCACGAGCGTCCCACCGCCATCCACCTCCTCGGCGGCACCCTCATCCTCGGCGGCGTCCTCCTCGGTCAGTGGCCGCGTCAGGTGGCGCCGGCGCCGGAGGGCTGAGCTCGGCGCTGGGGTTCACCGCAGAGGCGCGGAGACGCGGAGGGCCGCAGAGGACCTGCGCTCGGAGAGGGAAGAACCTCTCCGGGGGAGTGCCGTGAATGAGGGTG
>JBGAOL010000162.1:0-8915 GCA_044221825.1 Gemmatimonadales bacterium | reverse complement strand
ATACTTGCATGGGGTATTTATACTTAGGCCGTTCTGCGACCCTCCCCTGGAGCACACATGAGTTCCGCGGTGCATCCCTCGGCTGGCCTGAGCCAGACTGACGTGCCGTTCATCATCCGGTCGGGCATCAAGCTCGCCGTTGTCCAGACCGTCTTCATCGTCGCCATCGGGCTGGTGTCCCGGTTCCTCGAGGGGCCGGCGGAGGCGGGCCTGCTCGCCGTGCTGCTGATCGCCGGCGCAGTATTCACCAGCTTCTTCCCCGGGCTCTGGGTCAATGCGCGTGAGATCGACGGGATCGCCAGCGCGGCCGGCATCGGCCTCCTTGCCACCGGCGTGTTCCTCCTGATCGACGTGACGTTCCTGCAGGGGAACCTGCTGCCCTTCAAGCTCTACACCCATCGCTGGCTCGCCGTCGGCGGCGGGAGCAACTGGTGGTACCATCCCATCTGGTGGATGGTGGGCTGCTACATGCCGTGGCTCGGCGCCTGGATCCTCGCCAACCAGGCGGCCAAGTCCGGCGCGCCCAGCCTGGTCGGGGCCGCCGTCCTCACGCTCGTGCTCGCCGTCGTGATCGGCGCCGCCGCTGCCGTGGCGCACTTCCCCGGCGCGGCCTTCAACGTCCCGACGTTCGGGATCGCCTTCCTACCGGCGCTGGCGGTCGGCACGATCGTGACCCGGTTCGGGGCGCGCGGGAAGTAATGGCCTGATGCGGGTCGCGGCGGTTGTCGCCCGGCTGATCGGCTGGCTGCTCACGCCCTTCGTGGTGTGGGCAGCTTCGTTTCTGGGGGCCTGGCTCGCGCTCCAGGCCACCGGCGGGGTGACCAATCCACGGACCGCTCTTGGCATCACCTTCGGCCTGGCCGTTGTCGTGGGCGCGGTCACCTTCGTCTTCTGGCGGCAGGTCCTGCGCCACTCGCCCCGCCTCCGGAGGTCGCTGCAGGTCACCGACGAGGGGCTCCCCGACCTCGAGATCATCGCGGACCCGCCGACCGAGTCGCCCCCTCCACCGGAGCATCCCGCATGACAGCCACCCGGCTCTCACTCATGGCGCTCCTGCTCGTCGCCTGCGGCGGTGCCAAGGAAGCTGCCGTGGCCCGCGACTCGGCACCCCCGACACCGCCACCTCCCGCCGACTCGCTCGCGTTGACCGCGCCCGGCGGCATCGAGGTCTGGTTTACCGCGAGCCGTCGGGCTGCCGACTCTGCCGGCCAGCCGTGCGTGGAGCGGGTCATGGAGATCCGCCGCGACAGCACCCGCGTGGCCATCCCCCTCCTCTACACCGGCAGCGCCCCGCGCCTGGTCAACGACTCCACCCTCGAGGCGCCGATCTGGCTCAACTGCCGGCCGGGCAATGTCTATCAGGTGAACCTCCGCACCGGGCAGCCGGTCCGGGTGAAGTGAGCCGTCCCGCCGTGCTCCTGGCGCTCGGCCTCGCCGCGACCCCGCTCGCGGCGCAGGGCCCCGCCTTCCAGGTGGGCCGCTTCTTCTCCGACCCGCCGGCCCTGACCTGGCGAGCCGGCACGGGCACCCGGCTCTTCGGCCCCGTCGGGGCCAGCCTGCACGGCCTCTACGTGAACGGTCGGGCGCCGCTGGGCAACCTCTTCGGCCTCGGCACCGACCTGAGCTTCTTCCGGGGCGGGCAAACCGGTCCGTACGTCATCGGCGGCGTCGAAGGCGGCCTGGCGACGCATGCCGGCCGGACATTCTGGGGCGCGTGGTCAGTGGGCCTCGGCTATGAGCTGTTCCCCTTCTCCCCCTTCGCCATCGCCGCCGAGGGGCGATACCGCGAGCTCACCTACGGGGGCTTCGATGGGGTGGAGCTCGGCTTCCGCATCGGGCTGCACCGCGGCGCGCGGCGCAGCGGAGGAGGACGCTCGCCGGCCCCGGGCAGCGCGCCCGCATTCCCGGGGCGCACCAGCAGCCCCTCGGGGGGAACCGCAGGGTCCACCCCGGATGGCGGCGAGGTGCGAGACGCCCTCACCCGCGACGGTGTCCCCGCCGACCGCGCCACCCTGATCGGCGACGTGGTGCAGACGGCCCTCGACGTCATGGGGATGCCGTATCGCTGGGGCGACGAGGGGGAAGAGGGGTTCGACTGCTCCGGCCTCATCATGTACGCCTTCGGGAAGCACGGCATCACCTTGCCGCGGCGCAGCGTGGACCAGGCCCGGCAGGGAACCGAGGTCCCCAAGGCGCTGGACCAGCTGCAGGCCGGCGACCTCCTGACCTTTGCCACGCGCGGCTCGCGGGTCTCGCACGTGGGGCTCTACATCGGCAATGGGCGCTTCATCCACAGTGCCACCGCCGGCGTGCAGATCAGCGTCCTGAGCCCGGACGACATCTCTGGCCGCTGGTGGTATCGCCGCTGGGTGGGCGTGCGGCGCCTGGTGTAGGCGCCGGCAGGAGGGGAACGAAACGGGCGGCCCCTTCCGGGGCCGCCCGTTTCGTGTTCGTGAGGCTGGTGGGTTAGTGCTGGTGATCGGCGTGGTCGTGGGTGCCGTGGTCGTGCCCGTCCATCCCGTCGCCGCCGGTGCCGCGAAGCTCCAGGGACGCGAGGTCCGTCTGGAAGGTGGGGTCGGCGAGGTCCACCGCCGGCCAGTCCTTCACGTTGTCGGGCGCAAAGAGCGCGGCGATGTGGGCCATCGCGCCGTTCACCAGCGTCTCGCCCGTCGGGTTGTTGTAGGTCCCCACCACCCGATAGCGATGATTGGCCTTGAGCCGCACGCCGGCGCCGCGGATGCCCGGGAGGCTCCGGCTCACCTTGCTCACCTTGCCTTGCCGGTCGCGGGTCGCGGTCACGCGGGCCACCACCTTGCCGCTCTCCACGTCCTCGAGCCGCACGCTGACGCCGTAGTCGTGCAGGTGCCCGCTGTACCCGATGAGCCGTCCGCCGAGGGGAAGGGTGAACTCGTACGCCTTCTCCGAGCGGCCAGGCGGGACGTCGAAGCTGTTGCCGCCACCCACGGTCAGGTTCACGTCCATGTAGAGCGGCATGACGTCGAGTGGACGGGGATTCAGGTTGGCCGGGGAGTACTCGAGCCGCATGGTGAGCTCCACCCCCTCCAGGTCCACCCCCGTGTCGTTATGCCAGGCCACGTAGAAGCCGAGGTTGGTCCCCTGGGCCAGCGGCACGCCGATCGACGCCGGGATGATGGCGTCATCGGTCTCGGTGCCGGCCCCGAAGAGCCGCTCGGCGGCGGGGTAGAGGAGCTGGCGCCGATCATAGTTGACCGCGATCAGGTGGTGCATGATCCGCCGTGGGAGGAGGCGGCCATTCCGGTCGCGGACCTCGAGCCTGAAGCCCCGGAACCAGCCCTCCACCGGCCACTGGAACTGCTGCACCGGCGTGTCGTGGGAGGCCCCATGATCGTGCATGGCCGCCGCCATCGGCGGCATGTTCGGCAGGTCCCACCGGCCGGCCACCACGACGACCTCGTGGCGGGCACTGTCCACCGTGACCCGGACCATGGGGTCCTCGGGCGCCGGGGCCGGGACGGGTGCTGCGCCGCTCAGCGCAGCGAAGAGCATCAAGGCAGACATCGAGGGATCCTCATCCAGCAGGTTCAGGGGACGGCCCCGCCACTGCGCGGGCAATGTAGGGGCGCCGTGCGGGCCGCCTGAAGGTCCGTTTTCACGGCACCCACGCCGCCCGGACTGTACGATGGGGGGAGGGTGGTCGGTTCTTCCCGCAACCACGTCGCACCGTCCGATCTCCCTGAAGGGCCCGGGGAACGCCTGAGTTCCCAGCGGGCCCGCGAGGGGTCGCTTGACAGGACCGGGGCTCGCCTTATTTTCCTCCGCGGTTCTAGCAGTCACGTGCCAAGACTGCTAACTGCAAGTGGTGCCAATGTTTACATCAACTGCCGTGGAGGAGTGACCCATGAGCGCAACGAAGGCCAAGACCAAGCTCAGCATCCAGCCGCTCGAGGACCGGGTGGTCATCATGCCGGACGACGAGGGCGAGACCATGCGGGGCGGCCTGTACATCCCGGACACCGCCAAGGAGAAGCCGACTCAGGGCGAGATCGTCGCCGTGGGCCCGGGCCGGTTCGAGAAGGGCGAGCGCATCCCGATGGACCTCAAGGTTGGCGACAAGGTGCTGTACGGGAAGTACAGCGGCACCAACATCACGGTGGACGGCGAGGAAGTCGTCATCGTGAAGGCCACCGACATCCTGGCGAAGCTCGGCTGAGCCGGCCGCCACTGATCCTTTCAGGAGATTACTGCCATGGCTGCAAAGGAACTGCTCTTCAATAGCGACGCCCGCTCCAAGCTCAAGAAGGGCGTCGACGCCCTCGCGGATGCGGTGAAGGTCACCCTCGGCCCCAAGGGCCGGAACGTCGTGATCGACAAGAAGTTCGGCTCCCCGACGGTCACCAAGGACGGCGTCACGGTGGCCAAGGAGATCGAGCTGCAGGACCCCATCGAGAACATGGGCGCGCAGATGGTGAAGGAGGTCGCCACCAAGACCAGCGACCTGGCCGGCGACGGCACCACCACCGCCACCGTGCTGGCGCAGGCCATCTACCGTGAGGGCCTGAAGAACGTCACCGCGGGCGCCAACCCGATGGAGCTCAAGCGCGGCATCGACAAGGCCGTCGAGACCGTCATCGAGGAGCTCAAGAAGCTCTCGACCCCGTCGGCGGGCAAGAAGGAGATCGCGCAGGTCGGCACCATCTCGGCCAACAACGACGCCGAGATCGGCAAGCTGATCGCCGACGCGATGGAGAAGGTGGGCAAGGACGGCGTCATCACGGTCGAGGAGGCCAAGGGCCTCGAGACCACCCTGGAGACCGTGGACGGCATGCAGTTCGACCGCGGCTACCTCTCGCCGTACTTCGTCACCGACCCGGAGAAGATGGAGGCGGTGCTCGAGGATGCGTACCTCCTCATCCACGACAAGAAGATCAGCGCGATGAAGGAGCTCCTCCCGGTGCTCGAGAAGATCGCGCAGACCGGCAAGCCCCTCCTGATCATCGCCGAGGACGTCGAGGGCGAGGCGCTGGCCACCCTGGTGGTCAACAAGCTCCGCGGCACCCTCAAGGTCTGCGCCGTCAAGGCGCCGGGCTTCGGCGACCGCCGCAAGGAGATGCTGGTGGACATCGCCAAGCTCACCGGCGGCAAGGTGATCTCGGAGGAAGTCGGCTTCAAGCTCGAGAACGCCGTCCTCGGCGACCTCGGCCGCGCGAAGCGCGTCGTGATCGACAAGGACAACACCACCGTGGTCGACGGCCGTGGCAAGGATGACGACATCCAGGGCCGCATCGCCGAGATCAAGGTCGCCATCGACAAGTCGACCAGCGACTACGACCGCGAGAAGCTCCAGGAGCGCCTCGCCAAGCTGTCCGGCGGCGTCGCCGTGATCCACGTGGGCGCGGCCACCGAGACCGAGATGAAGGAGAAGAAGGCCCGGGTCGAGGACGCGCTCCACGCCACCCGCGCCGCGGTCGAGGAGGGCATCGTGCCGGGCGGCGGCGTCGCGCTGCTCCGGGCGCAGGCCGTGCTCGAGAAGGTGAAGGGCACCGAGGACGAGAAGATCGGCGTCGACATCATCCGCCGCTCGCTCGAGGAGCCGATCCGCATGATCGCCCAGAACGCGGGCGTCGAGGGCTCCATCATCGTGGCCAAGATCCGCGAGTCGAAGGACAAGGCGTTCGGCTACAACGCCGCGACGGACGAGTTCGAGGACCTGGTCAAGGCCGGCGTCATCGACCCGACCAAGGTGACCCGCACCGCGCTGCAGAACGCGGCCTCGATCGCCGGCCTCCTGCTCACCACCGAGTGCGTGGTGGTGGAGCGCAAGGAGGACAAGCCGGCCCCGGCCGCGCCGGGCGGCGGCGGCATGGGCGGGATGTACTGAGCCCAGCCGGTTGACGGCAAGGACGCCCCGGGAGCCTCGGCTCCCGGGGCGTCTGCTTTTCGAATCGAGGCGTAACCCACGGTGCGGCGGCAAGTTGAGCCCGGCGCGCGACGCGATTACACTCCTCCCCGCGCGATGGCCCGAATACTGCGATACCGGGGGCCCGTCGGCTTTCCGTGTTTCGGCTTTCACCGTAGGAGACCAACGTGCGGACATTCGTGACGGCCCTCACCCTCGGTGTGATGGCGCTCACCACCCGGCCACTCCCGGCCCAGCAGCCGGGCACCACCGGGGCGGCGATCCTCGGCACCTGGCAGGCGGAACTGCGCGAGCAGCGGAAGGACGCGCCCCGCGTGGTCATCGTGCGCGCCGACTCGAGCGCCAGCTACGGCACCGAGACCGTGCGCTGGCGGCTCAAGCCGGACAGCATCATGCTCGCCCTCGGCGGCGAGTGGGTGACGTACCGGCTGCAGGTGAAGGGCACCCGCCTGACGCTGTCCGGCGGCGACCTCACCAAGCCCGTCAGCCTCACCAAGGTGGGCCCGCCGACGGCGCGGCCCGACAGCATCCCGGTGCCGCCGCACGACGGACACGCAGTAGTCACCCACTCCACGAACGACGCGCAGGGCGCGCGCTTTTTGCCCGCCGGGATCAGGGCAGGCGCTGAGCAGCCACAAGCCCAGCTGCGGGGCGGGCAGCACGATGGGCGGCAGCGGCGCGTCCTGCCGGGCCACGTGAGCAGCCGGGGCGCGCGCCCCAGCGCGTCGCAGCACCGGTTCCACCACGCGGCACGCGCCTCCGCCTCACTGTTGCAGCGCTCGCTCAGGTGGGCCAGCACCACGCTGTGCAGGTCGTCGTGCAGGAGCTCGGCCAGCAGCTCGGCGGCGGCGCGATTCGACAGGTGCCCGCCCGAACCGGCGATCCGTTCCTGCACCACCGGCGGATAGCCGCTGGTGCGGAGCAGGACGTCGTCGTGGTTGGCCTCGAGGATCACGGCGTGGGAGCCGCGCAGCAGGAAGCGCACGGCCGTCGTGGGACGGCCGAGGTCGTAGGCGACGCTCACCCGGTGGCCGGCGGCGGTGCGGATGGCGAGCGCCACCGGTTCGGCCGCGTCATGGCTGGTGGGGCAGGCCTCGACGCTGAATCCGTCCACGGTGACGCTGCCCATCAGCGCCAGCGGCAGGAACTCGGCCCCGCGCATCCGGGCTTGAGGCGGTCCCAGGTGCCGGGCGCGGTGAGGATGGGCACCCGGAGCGTGGTGGCCAGGCGGGCGGCGCCGCACACGTGGTCGCCGTGCTCGTGGGTGATCAAGATGCCGCGGGCTGCCGAGGTCGAGGCCGACAGCCTCGGCGCGCTTCGCCGATCTCCCGGGCGCTGAAGCCCGCGTCGACGAGGAGCGCCGCGCCGTCGCATGCCACGGCGAAGGCGTTGCCGCTCGACCGGCAGCCGAGGGCGTAGACCGTGGTCACGCGCCGCCCAGGAGGCGCCGGTAGGTGGCGGCGAGGCGAGGCGCGCCGCTCCGGCGTGAAGGCCACGTCGCGGCGGGGCATCACCCGTTCAGCCACCTTCAGGAAGCCGTCTTCCGTCATGCGCTCGGCGCCCTCGCTGCCCCAGGCCATGGGCGGGACGTACTTCGGGGCATTGGCGCTCCCGAAGACGTTGGCGCCGGCGCCCACCACCGTGCCGGTGGGGAGCAGGGTGCCGATGGCGGTCTTGGCGTGGTCGCCGATGAGGCTGCCCAGGAACTGGCGGCCGCTTGCGAGGCGGGTGCCGGCCACGTCGAGCGCCACCTCGCCGTAGGTGTTCTTGAGGTTCGAGGTGGTGGTCATGGCGCCGAGGTTCACCCAGTGCCCGAGCACGCTGTGGCCCACGAAGCCGTCGTGGCTCTTGTTGGCGCAGCGCCCGTGAAGAGGGTGTTGACCTCGCCCTTGACGCTGGAGCGGGGCCGAAGACCGAGGCGCGGTGGCCGCCCAGCAGCCGCGCTTCCTCGCCGGCGTAGAGGCGGGTCTTCGAGGCGGTTGCCGCGCCAGGGGCCTCGCAGCCGGCCTCGAGGACGATGGCCCCGCCGCGGGTGTCGAAGACCACGCCGGGCTCGACGAGGGCGCCGCGGCAGAAGACCAGCGCGGCATCCCCGAGCACGATGCTGCCCGCGGGCACCGGATCGCTCGTGCCGGCGGCGAAACCAAGGGTGTCGGCGGGGAGGAAGCGCTCGAGGGCGGTGAGCAGGTCGAAGGTGCCGCGGAGCGGAAGGCCGTCGATGGCGAGGGCCTCCCCCTGCTCGGACGGTCCCTCCCAGGTGGCGCCGGCCGGGATCACCCAGGCCACGCACCGGCCGGCATGCGTCAGGCGCCGGGTGCCGGGACCCAGCACCACGGCCTCGCCTGCGGGGGCGAAGTCCGACCGGGCCACGACGGCGGGGCCGCGCACGGCCGTGACCGCGGTGACCGTCGGCTCCATGCCCTCGTGGAAGCCCGCCACGTGCGCGCCCATGATGGCCGTGGTGTCGAGGTCGAGCGCCGCCTCCCATCGCTCGCGGACCTTCCACACCCCGGCGCGCAGCTCGGCGAGGGGCCGCACCCCCGCGAACGGCGCCCAGGCGGCCCCCGGCGCCTCGGGTTCCAGGAGGTGGAGCGCCGCCGCCACCATGCCCGTCACGGCAGGTCCCGGACGTCGGCTGGCAGCTTGTCGAGCAGCGCCTTGAGGTCGGCGGCCTGGTGCCGGGGCATCACCAGGATGCGCCCGTTGGCGTGGACGATGACCAAGTCCTTCACCCCCCCGACCACGATCGGGTCCCCCGAGGACCAGACCACGCAGTCCTCGGCCGCCGCCAGGTGGACCGGGCCCACCGCCACGTTGCCGTGGGCGTCCCGCTTGCGGACCCGGGGCAGGGCGTCCCAGGTGCCCACGTCGTCCCAGGTGAAGCGACCGGGCACCACGGCCACGGCGTTGCTCCGCTCCAGCACGCCGACGTCGATGGAGATGGCGGTGACCGACGCGAAGAACCCGGCCACGTCGCCGTTCGTGAGGCGGCCGAGGTGCGAGCTCAGCTCGGGGG
>JBGAOL010000161.1:0-9064 GCA_044221825.1 Gemmatimonadales bacterium | reverse complement strand
TGGAGAGCGTGAGCTGCGTCCGCCCGGGCCCCACCGAGTCGAGCTCCGCCACCGTCACCAGCTCCCGCAGCAGGTCCGGCGCCGGGAACCCCGGCGGCGACGCGATGGCCTGGAACGCCACCAGGCGGTTGGGCACCAGCGCGGCGTAACGGTTCTTGATGTTGCCCGCGTCGCCCGGCTTGGCCGTCAGGCTGTACGCCGACTCCCAGATCCCGCCCACCCGCAGGTCAACCGCCACCATCGGCACCGCCCACGCCCGCAGTCCCTCCGCCGTGGTGAACGCCGCATACACCTCGGCCGGCGTGGCCGACAGCAGCACGCGATGCTGCAGCACCCGCCCCTCGGGCGCGGCAAAGGAGGTGACCTGGACGGCCGACGCCGGCGCCTGGGCCAGCACGGGGGTGGCCAGGACGGCAAGGCTCAACAGGAGACGAAGCGACGGCACGGGAACCTCGGGAGCGGGTGGGGGACGGGAAGGATCACGAGTTGAGTGAACACTCAACTGTCGCTCAATATTCCGAACACCGGCCGGGCCGTCAATGGCGGCCCCTTCCCCAACGCCCCCGGATGCGGCAACGGGGATGGCACCGGCGGAGTTGAGTGATCACTCTACCGCGCCCATCCCCGCCTCACCCTCCTTCCACGTCCCGCCCCCCGCCCGCTTACCCCGGCCGCACCCCCAGCAGCCAGAGCAGCGCCGCCACCGCTGCGAAGAACAGCGTGATCTTGAGCCGCTGCACCGTCTCCTCCTGCGTGCGGGGCCGGAACAGCCGGGCGTACCAGGGCTCGCTCGGCCCGGCCGGCAGCGCGTCGGGATCGGCAAACCCGTGCCGCAGCCGCACCACCAGCGCCGCAAGGAGCGCCCCCGCCGCCCCCAGGCCCACCGGCACCAGCGCCACGAGGAAGAGCAACGACAGGAGCCCATCCCAGCTCCCCCCGCCCTGCCGGTCGCGAAAACCGAACCAGAGCGGCAGCCCGAGCGCCACGACGGCCAGCACGGCGCCCAGCGGGAGCCAGAGCATCCAGGGGCGCAGCGCGCGGCGCTTGGCGATCACGGGGAATGCCCCCGCCGCCAGGAACGCGGCCCCGGTGGCAATCGTGCTGAACAGCCCGTTGGTGGCGATCATGCTCCGGCCCAGCCATCAATGTGAAGCGCCGTCACAGAGGCGGACGACGCCCGCGCAATCTAGTGCGCCGAGGGCGTCCAGGGGGAGCCGCGCCACCCCCTTTGCTCGCGCTTGACCCGGCACACGCTCGGCCCCAACGTGGAGCCGTCAGGCTCTTTCCCGCCAGTCCACCATGCGCCCCTCGCCGGCAATCCTCGCCTCCCTGCTCGCCGCCGCCGTGCTCACCGGCTGCGACACGACCGACGCCTGCCCGCAGTACGAGGCCCCCGGCCTCGTCCTTGAGGTGCGCGACTCGGTGACCGGTGCCGGTCTCGCCCCCAGCGCACTGATCATCGCCAGCGAGTCCGGCTCGGCCGGCGCCGATACCATGCGGTGGATCCCCAACGCGGACAGCGCGATCGTGATCGGGCTCGCCGGCCGGAGCGGTAGCTTCGCGCTGAGCGTCACGGTACCCGGCTACCAGCCGTGGCAGGATGCCGCCCTGATGATCCACGAGAATGCCTGCAGCCAGCCGGTCACCGTCGAGACCACGGCGCTGATGCAGCTGCCCTGAACCGACTCGCGCCGCTCGCAAGGCCGAGCGGCGCTCTTCGACATTGCCACCCCTGTCTACGGCTCGGCCGCCGCGCTGGACGCCCACGCCTGACGCACGACGCAGCTGGCTCAATACCTCACGCGCCCCTTACTCACCCCACATGACCGCGCCCGACACCCGCCGCCCCGACTGGCTCGGCATCGCGCTCTTCTATGCCGTGGCCTGCGCCATCACCTGGCCTCTGCTCTTCTGGCGGGACTTTGCGCCGGAGAGCTGGGCCACGTCGCCCATCCCGGCGTGGCTCCGGCCGCTGCTCTACGGCTGGGGACCGGCCCTTGGGGCATTCGTGGCGCTGGCCCTCCGCGGCCGCCATCCACCGGCAACGCCCTCCTGCCGAGCCTGCTGGCCGTGGTGGTGCCTGTGCTCTGGCTCGCCGCGGTGGCGCCGGCCCACCAGGCCGAGCATCCCCATCTGGCGGGCCTCCTGGCCGGGCTCCACGCCGTGGCCTATGCCCTCGGCGAGGAACTTGGCTGGCGCGGTTACCTGCAGGATGCGCTGCGGCCGCTCCAGGTGGTGCCGCGCTACGTGGTGCTCGGCCTGATGTGGGCGTCTGGCACCCGGCCAGGCACGGGCAGCGTGCCGAGCATGCTGGGTCGGCTGGCGCCTTCTATGGATCCTGGATGGGTCGCTGCCGGGATCGGCAATGGCGGTGACCGTACCCGTCGCTTGATGGTGGCCACGGTGTGCCCGTTCTTCACGTACACGGAAGTGTCGAGCGGGCGGGACCGGCAGCTGCTGCTGGCGGGGCTGATACCGTTCGTGGTGATGCTGGTGCACTTGGGATGGGGCTGGCGCCTGCGGCGCCAGCGGCACCTGCCGGCGGAAGCACTGCGTGAGGGGTCCTCCCCGCCGTACGAGGAGCGCCCCGGTGAGTGATCGCGCCGTCACCGCCCAGTCACCCCTGCAGTGACGGCCGACAACGCACTCCGCGTGAGTATCCGGTGATGGGTGCGCATTAGATGGATCGGCACCCACCCCGCCGCGATCCCCAACCGGAGCACCCCATGGCAGCCAGCAAAAAGAGCGCGAGCAAGCTGAAGAACTCGCTAAGAAGGCTGGGCGGAAGAGCACAGCCCCGATGGCCGACCAGGTCCGCGGGGGCATCCGGCTCAGCCCGGAACCGGTTCCGCAAGCACATCAAGGACGCGTGACACCCAGGGCGGGGGCGCCGACACCCGGCTCCCCCGCCACGCCCGGCGTCAGGCCCGGAGCCTCCCCGGCGCCCGCCCGCAGCCGCTCCCGATCCACCCGCGCAATCCAGCACCCCGCCTCCCGGTGCCGCACAAACAGGTACCGCACCCGCCCATCCTCGAACAGCCGCCCCACGTCCCCCTCCACCCCCGCCCCGCCAGTCGCCGCCGTCGCCAGCACCACTCCGCCGTCTCCACGCGCCTCCAAGAGCAGCGGCAGCGCCCGCAGCTCCTCCGGAAACCGCGTCGGCTCCGGAGCCTCACAGCGCTCGTGATGCACAAACACGGGGCCCGGCGCCGTCACCGTGCCGCCCTCCTCGTGGGGGCGGTAGGTGAAGAGCACGCGGTCCTCCTCGCGCCCCCGGAAGGTCCTGAGGCAACTCCGGCACGGGCCGGTGCCGCGGGCGCGCTCCACCACGGCGGGATGGCCGTAGCCGGGGCCTTGAGGGTCTGCCGCACTTCGTCCGCCACCGCCTGCTCCACGCCGGTCACCCACATCGTGTTGCTCCCTGATTGAGGTGGAGACAATCTGGGAGAGGGCGGCAGCGGGGGGATATCCGAGGGTTGCGGTGGAATCGGGGACTGATCCGGTGCAGGCAACCGGTCGCCGCCTCGACCACCACCTTCCAGCGTCAGGCCCCGGCACTGCCCCCGGACAGCGGGGCCGGGGCCCCCGCCTGACAGCGTCGCCGGCGCGCGATACCTTGGGACCATGCCTCCCTCCCCTCCGCGCCAGCCCTACACCCCCCGGTCCGACCGCTTCGCCATCCACCTCGCCGAGCTCGTGGCGTTCCTCGAGGCCTCCGGCGGCCGCTACCCCAGCCGCGTCATCGCCAGGGACGAGGCCGAGCTCCGGCTGGCCATCTGGGTCATGTACGCGCGCGGGGGCCGGCGGAGCGCGGGCCTCGTCCTCACCCCGGGCCAGTGCCGGCAGCTCGAGGCGCTGCCAGGCTGGCGCTGGGCCACCGACGGGACGCCGCTCCACCAGCAGCGCCGCCGGGCGCGGCTCGAGGAATGCGTCCGGACGGTGACCGCCGCCGCCCGCCGCTGCGGCAGCGTCCGGTTCCCCCGGGGCTACCGCCTCCCCGACTGCAGGAATCCCGTCAACGACCTCCGCCACCTCCGCATCACCCGCGTGCAGGGCCTCATGCCGGACGACCTTGCCAGGAAGCTCGAGCGCCTGCCCAGCTGGACCTGGAAGCGGTGGCGGCCCGACCCGGTGCCCGACCTGGACGGCTGGCTCGCGCTCCTCGACCGCTACATCGCCAGCCACGGCCACACCCGCATCCCCGTCGAGTACCGCGTGGGGACGGCCAAGCTCGGCCGCTGGGTCTCGCGCATGCGGACCTTCCAGCGGAAGGGACGCCTCGCGCCCGAAATGATCGCCGCCCTCGAGGCCCGGCCCGCGTGGCAGTGGAATCCCCATGGCTACGACCTGCCCTGGGAGCCGAGGCCGAAGCTGCTGCCCCCGGAAGTCCGCCTCAAGACACCCCCGCCCCCGCTCCGCGTGCGGCTGCCGCCCCCGCCGCCCCGCGGCCGGTGAGCCTGGCAATACCCGATCTACCAACCCGGCATCATCTCGTGTCAGGCCTTGCGGCGCACCGGCTCCCGCATGGTAGGGGCCGGCCATGGCCGGCCCTACTAATCCCCGAACCATTACTTCGATCCGCCGAGAATCATCCGCCCTCGCATCCGCACCGTCCCACGGGAACTGGCGACTCCCTCCACCCGGCGTAGATTCGCCCTGGTCCCCTCCACGCGCTGCCCCCGTCCAGTCAGGTCACCCGGGCCCATGCCTATCCGCCTCCCTCTCTTCCTCACGGCTGTGGCCCTCGGCACCGCGTGCGACCGCGGCGGCCCGCGCACCGGCGACGAGTTCCCGAACGCCCTCGGCGCCACTCCGGCGAGGCTCGATTCCATCCGAGACAGCGCCAATGCCCCGATCATGGCCCGGCTCAGGGCCGACGCTCCGTACCGCGCCCCGGTTCGTCACGACGGCCCGCTGCTCGTCCTCTTCGCGCCGCGCCGCCTGGGGCCAGACACTGTTCTTCAGCCCGTCGCCCTCACGGTGCTCGCCCTGGCCGACTCGGTGGCCGGTACCGCGGACAGCGTCGGCATCGCCGTAGAGGTTCGGGAGACCGGTTCCCTCCAGCTGGAGCTGCCGGGCCGCCTCGTCACGCTTCCGAGGCTCAACGTCGCGGACGCGGGTTTCCTCCTGGTGGCGCCGGCGCGTCCGGTTCTCGTAGACACGGTCCTGCCGACGGCGGCCGCCCTTCGCCTGCGACTGCGTGACTGGGCCGCCGAAGCGCCTTCACCGGGCCCCGGCAAGCAGCAGGCGACCGGCAACCCACCCTGACCGAGTCGCCCTCCTGACACACCCGGACACGGCATCCTCTCCATCCGCCCAGGTCGATCTCGCCCGCTGGCGCGCCATCCGCGCCATCGTCCTGGCCCGTGACGCGCACACCTGCCGCGCCTGCGGCGAGCCGTGCCGCCAGGGCGAGGCCGACGTCCATCACCTGATCCCCCGCGCCGCCGGCGGTGACGACGACCCCGCCAACCTCGTCACCCTCTGCGACGGCTGTCATGCCGCCCACCACCCGAACCTCCAGGGCACCCTCGCCCGCCGCACCCTCGAGCGCTGGGCCCTCTGGCTGGCGCGCGCCTTCGACCACCGGAACGAGCTGGCCGGCGTGGACGAATCGCTCACCGCCGCCATGCGCCTCCTCGGCGTCACCCAGTTCCGCCCGCCGCAGCTCGACGTGATCCTCGCGGCGCTCCGCGGCGAGTCGCTGCTCCTGGTGAGCGCCACCGGCTCCGGCAAGTCGCTCTGCTTCCAGGTACCCATCCTCCTCAAGCGCGGCCCCGGCTTCGTCATCTCGCCACTCAAGGCGCTCATGAGCCAGCAGGTGGCGAGCCTGCAGCGGAAGAAGATCCCCGGCACCTTCATCAACGGCGACCTGAGCCCAGAGGAGAAGAAGCTCCGCTACCGCCTCCTCCGCCACGGCGCCATCAAGTTCCTCTACTGCACCCCGGAGCGCTTCGACCCCGGCATGGTCCGCCAGGCGGAAGTGGCCGAGCTGACCCGCACCCGCCCGGCCTTCCTGGTGATCGACGAGGCGCACTGCATCGACCGCTGGGGGAATGACTTCCGCCCCAACTACGGCCGCCTCGGCGCCGTGCGTGAGGCGCTGGGCAACCCGCCGGTGCTGGCCTTCACGGCGACGGCAGGTCGGCAGAGCCAGCACCGCATCCTTGCCTCACTCGGCATCCCCGGCGCGCGCGTGGTGGTGACCGGCGCCAACCGCCCCAATATCGCCCTGCTCCGCCTGGCTGACCCGAAGCGCGAACCGCAGAAGTACCGCTACCACCTGATCCGGGACCTCCTCCGCGCCATGCCGCCAGGACGAGCGATGCTGTTCGTGCCGACGGTGAAGACGGGCCGCTCCCTCCAGGAAGAACTGCGCGACCTCGGCGTGGAGCTCCCCTTCTATCACTCGAAGCTTGGCGCCGCCAACGAGCGCGACATGCTCCTGGGCCGGTTCACCGGCCGCATCGAGCCGCCCGTGCGGGCCATCATCTGCACCAACGCCTTCGGCATGGGCCTCGACCTGCCCGACGTCCGCCTCGTAGTGCACTGGCAGCATCCCGCGTCGGTTGAGGATTACCTCCAGGAGTTCGGCCGCGCGGGCCGCGACGGCAAGCCGTCCCTCGCCGTGCTGTTCGTGGCCGAGAGAGACGAGAAGCTGCTCGAGTTCATGGCGAAGAAGACGGCGGAGATGGCCGCGACTGACCCCGAGGCGCGCGAAGCCGCGCTCCGGGCGAAGCTCGACGCCATCCACGACATGCGGCGCATCGCCACGTCGGGCGCGGGCTGTGTGCGGGAGCGGATCGTACGGTACTTCGGCGAGGAGACCACGACGCGGGAGCGCACCCTGGCCATCCGCATCGTCGAGTGGCTGCTGCTGCGGACCAATCGCCAGAAGCGCTTCAGCTACTGCTGCGACCTCTGTGACAACGTGGGCACCGGTGACCTTCCCGCCGTGCTCCGCTGGGCCGACGGGGTCTTCGCCCAGTAACCCCGCTCGGCTGGCAAGCCCCCGCCCACCCCGTACATTAAGTCAGCCCCACGCAGCGGCGCAGTGGAGCCGCCGTGCCTTCCCGAGCGCCTGGAGTGTCCATGGCTGAGACTCACACCGCCGTGTCGTCCGCTGCCACCGTCGGTCCGGCGATGCCCATCCTCCGCGTCGCCTCCCTCGACGCCGCCCTTGCCTACTACACCGACCGCCTCGGCTTCACCCTCCACTGGCGCAGCGGCGAAGTGGCCTCCGTGGGCCGCGACCGCATGTCCCTCATGCTCGTGGCCGGCGACCAGGGCCAGCCCGGCACCTGGCTCTGGGCCTCCGCCAGCGACGTGGACCAGCTCTGGGCCGAGTTCACGGCGCGCGGCGCCCTCCTCCGCCACCCGCCCACCAACTATCCCTGGGGCTCCCGCGAGTGCCAGGTGACCGACCCCGACGGCCACGTGCTCCGCTTCGGCGCCGACCTCCGCGCGGGCGAGCCGATGGGCGAGTTCCGGGATGGCGCGGGAACCCGCTGGGCACCGACTGAAGACGGCGGGTGGCGGCGGGTGGACTGACGCCGGGTTGCGCCCCATGCTGGTGTGACGGCCCGAGCCAGGGCCACATCACGAACGCAGGCCGTCTCAAGGAGTCACACCATGCCGGCAGCGGCATCCGCCACCCTCCCGCTCCGCATCATCATCGACCACCCCCTCGACGGCGTCGCCCTCGCCCTGCAGTCGGGGAAGGACGGCCTCGAGCCGCCCACCGCCAGCTCCACGAAGGCCGTGGTCTTCGACTTCGCCGTACGCCCCGGCCCGCCCCAGCCCGGCGGCGCGCCCGGCTTCCTCGGCCCTTACACGCAGGGGCCGCCGGCCGCGCGCTTCATCTATTTCTGTGTCGGCCGCCGGGCGGGCCAGGCGGGGAGCGCGTGCGACGGCCGCATCAAGGTGCCGCTCACCGGCATCACCAGCGCCCAGGTGCAGGCGCTCCTCGCCGCGCCCGGCAAGCGGCTCGCGGTGCGGTTCCCGGGGCGGACGCCGGCGGGCGGGCCCACGCTGGCCACGGTTAAGCTGCCGCCCGACGCCTGGCAGCTTGTGAAGGACGGCCCGCCGTAACTGCGGCCCCGAGGGGCACCACCCACGCCCGACTTCCGGCGTTTGCCTCCGCCTCCCTCCCCCACGATCTTCCAGCATGCCCGACCGCCGCTATTCCGAGGACGAGGTCCTCGCCATCTTCCGCGCCGCCACCGAGCTGCCCGAGCCGGCGGACACCCCCGCCACGGGCGTCCCCGCCACCGGCCTGACACTGGCCGAGGTGCAGGCCATCGGCCGGGAAGCGGGCATCGCGCCGGAGGCCATCGCGCGAGCCGCGCAGCTCGTCACCTCGCCGCCCGTGGTGAGCCAGCGCATCCTCGGCCTGCCCTTCCGGGTGAGCCACACGGTGCCGCTGCATCGCCGCCTGACGGACGCGGAGTGGGAGCGGCTGGTGGTGCAGCTGCGGGAGGTGTTCGACGCGCGGGGGACGGTGCACGTGGAGGGCTCGCTCCGCGGCTGGACCAACGGCAACCTCCACGTCCTCCTCGAGCCGGCGGAGGACGGGCACCAGCTCCGCTTCCGCACCGTCAATGGCGGCGCCCAGGCGGGCACCACCCTCGGCCTCATGTTCCTCGGCGTGGCAGGCGTCACCACGGCCGCCACCCTGCTCTCCGGCACGCTGGCGAATGCCACCACGGGCATCGCGGTGATGGGCTTCGCGGGCCTGGGCCTCCTGGCCAGTGCCGCCGTCCGGCTGCCCCGCTGGGCCCGGACCCGGGCAGGGCAGATGGTGGCACTCGGCGCCCGCCTCACTGCGCCGACGGCCGGAGCCACCCTGCCTCGAGTGACCGGCGACGGGGAACCGGGCGGCGGCTGAGCGGCGCCGCCCCCCCCGCCTCAACCCCGCTACTCGATCAACCCGCCACCTTCCTCCCTGACTCGTCCATGCGCTACGCCCCTGCGCCGCTGTGCCTGATTGCGCTGCTCGCCTGCAAGCCCGCCGAGACGCCCAAGGCCGAGCCTGCCACCACGCCCGCCCCGGCCGTGGTGCCCC
>JBGAOL010000160.1:0-8530 GCA_044221825.1 Gemmatimonadales bacterium | reverse complement strand
ACTGGAAGCTCCGCACGCCCTGGTCCCACACCCGCTCGGTGCCCTTGCCGTGGAAGAGGTACGGCGCGCGCTGGGCGAAGGCCTGGTCGAGCTGCCGCTCGTCTTCACCAGCACCATGCCGGCGGAGAGCGGGAGCAGCATCATCTTGTGCGGGTCCCACGCCAGCGAGGTGGCGTGCTCGATCCCCGCCAGGCGATGCCGGTGCACCGGCGAGAAGAGCGCCGAGGCGCCGTGCGCGCCGTCCACGTGCAGCCAGAGGCCGCGGTCCGCAGAGCCGGCCGATGACCGCGAGGTCGTCGAAGCTGCCGGTGGGAGTGGAGCCGGCGGTGGCCACCACCGCCATCACCGCGCGGCCCTCGGCGTGGAGCCGGTCCAGGATGGCGCGGAGCTGGTCGGTGTCCATGCGGAAGTCGCGGGTGGGCACGGCGATGCCGTTCCGGAGGCCCGATGCCGAGCGCCCCGATGGCCCGCGTCACCGCGTAGTGCGACTGCTCCCCGTACACCACCACCGGCGGGTTGGCGCCCACCCCCGCCTCCCACGCATCGGGCATCGCCTCGGCGCGCGCGGCGAGGAGGGCGGTGAAGGTGGCCTCCGTGCCGCCCGAGGTGAGCGTGCCGCCCGCCTCCGCGCTCCAGCCGGCGAGCGCGGCGAAGGCGCGCACCAACTGGTGCTCCAGGATGGTCACGGCCGGGGCCATCTCCTGCACGGCGGTGGAATTGTTGAAGGCGGAGATGAGCGCCTCGGTCCAGATGGCCGCCGGGAGCGGGGCGGAGACCTGGTGGCCCATGTACATCGGGTGCGTCAGGCGGGTGACGTTGGGGAGGATCTCGCGGCGGAGCCGCTCCAGCACGGCCTCGAGCGGCTTGCCCTCCACCGGCAGCGGCCCCGCGAAGTGTGTCGCAAGCTCCGCCGGCGCCTGCGCGGTCCCCACGCGCCCCTCGCCCGCGTGGGTCTGGGCCAGGTAGCCGGCGATCAGCTCGGCGAACTGGGTGCCGGCCTCCAGGGAGGCATCGTCGTCGAGGGGAGCGAGCAGGGACGGGTCGGCGGGCATCGGCGTCGGGGCCATGGGGAGCGGGGAATCTAGCCGCGGCCCCGCCTGCGGCGCGCCGGTCAGTGTGCGCCGCCGCCCCCGCCCTGCGTGCGGCCGGTCCGGAAGAAGATGAGGAGCGGGAGCGCCGCATGAAGGTGCAGCCCATCACCAGGAACACCTTCTCGAAGGCGATGACGCTGGCCTGGCGATAGAGGTTCAGGTCCAGCAGGGCCAGCGCCCGGTGCTGCGCGTCGGCCGCGCCGCCGCCGAGCTGCATCATGCGCGCGGTGACGCCCTGCAGCCACTGCGCGGTGGCCGGCTCGGTGACGGCCAGGTGCGAGCGGAGCGCCTCGCGCCCCTGCTCGGTGAAGCGGTGCAGCAGCGTGGCCGCCACGGCGATCCCGAAGCTGCCGCCGAGCTGGCGCGAGAGGTTGTAGAGGCCGGTGCCCTGCGCCAGCTGCTGGGGCTTGAGGTCCGCCACCGCCACCTGCGTCAGCGGCACGAACACCAGCCCGAGCCCGATGCCGCGGAGGATCATCGGCAGCAGCAGGTCGTGCATGCCGATGGCCAGGGTGAAGTGGTAGTGCATCCACATGGACCAGAAGTAGAGCCCGGCCCCGGTCACGATGAAGAGCCGCGCGTCGAACTTGCTCGTGATGCGGCCCGTGATGGCCATCGTGACGGCGCTCGCGATGGCGCCCGGCAGGATCACCTTGCCGGTGTCCCACGCCGTGTACCCCAGGTGCGACTGCAGGAACACCGGCAGCGCGAACACGCTGGCGTAGAGCGCAAAGCCGAGGCAGAGGCCGAAGGTGACGCTGGCGGCGAGCTGGCGGTTCTTGAGGATGCGGAGGTCCACCACCGGGTGCTCGGCCGTGAGCTCGCGCCACACGAAGGCCACCATCGCGAGCGCCGCCACCAGCGCCTCGAGCTGGATCTCGCGCGACTCGAACCAGTCCTTCGACTCCTCGCGCTCGAGCAGGATCTGCAGCGCCCCGATGCTCAGGATCAGGAAGAGCAGCCCGGCCCAGTCCACGTCCCCCTGCTCGCGCGCGCCGTGCGACGGCTTCGGCACCCAGCGCCAGGTGAGGTACGCCGCCATGGCCCCGAGCGGGAGGTTGATGTAGAAGATCCAGGGCCAGGAGTAGTTGTCGGTGATCCAGCCGCCGAGCGTGGGCCCGAGCGTCGGCCCGACCATGACGCCCATGCCGAAGATGGCCATGGCCTGCCCGTTCCCGGAGCGGGAAGACGTCGAACAGGATGGCCTGCGCCGTGGAGATGAGCGCGCCCCCGCCGATGCCCTGGATCACCCGCGCGGTGACGAGCCCGCCGAGGGAGGAGGCGTTGCCGGCCAGCAGCGAGGCCAGCGTGAAGAGGACGATGGAGCCGGTGTAGTAGTTCCGCCGCCCGAAGCGCTCGGAGAGCCAGCTGGTGAGCGGCAGGATGATCACGTTGGCCACGATGTAGCCCGTGCTCACCCAGGCGATCTCCTCCAGCGTGGCGCCCAGGTTCCCCATCATGTGCGGGATGGCCACGTTCACGATGCTGGTGTCCACCAGCTCGAGCACGCTCGCCGACACCACCGCGAAGGCGATGAGGTAGCGGTGCGCGTACACCTCCTCCGGCGACAGCCGCGCGCGGCGGGCCGGCAGGGCCAGCGTGGCCATCGGTCAGGGCGCCGTGCTGATGGTGACCACCACCGACATCCCCGGCCGCAGCGGCCGCGCCGGATCGGTGCTGTCCACGCCGACCCGCACCGGCACCCGCTGCACCACCTTGGTGAAGTTGCCGGTGGCGTTGTCCGGCGGCAGCAGGGCAAAGCGCGCGCCGGTGGCGGGGCTCAGGCTCTCCACCTTGCCATGGAAGGTGTGGCCCGGGTAGGCGTCCACGGTGAACTCGGCGGCGTCGCCGACGGCCACGTTGGCGAGGTCGGTTTCCTTGAGGTTGGCGGTGACCCAGACGCCGGAGTCGGGGATCACCGACATGAGCGTCTGCCCCACCTGCACCAGCGCCCCCGGCTCCACCGCGCGCCGGCCGATGACGCCGCTCGTCGGGGCGGTGATGACGGTGTAGGAGAGCTGCAGCCGCGCATTCTCCACCAGCGCCCGCGCGCTCTCCACGCGCGCCGCGGCCGCGCCCACGCCGGCGGCGTAGGCCCGCGACTGCTCCCCGGCGGCGCTCGCCTGGCGGCGCGCCGCCTCGAGGTTGGCGCGCGCGGCGTCGTAGGCGGCCTGCGCCGCGTCGAGCTGCTGCGCCGCCACGATCTGCCGGGCCGCGAGCCCCTGATCCGCTCCAGGTCCGACGACGCCTTCCGGAAGTTGGCCTCGGCGCTCTCCACCGTGGCCCCGGCCGACTGGGCCTGCGCCTCGCTCGCGGCCAGCTGCGCCTGCGCCTGGCCCGGCCGCCGGCTGCTGCCGCCGGCCGCCAGCGCGTTGGCGAGGTCCGCCTCGGCCTGGGTGAGGCGGACGCGGAGGTCGCGGTCGTCGAGGATCACCAGGGTGTCGCCGGCGTGCACGGGCTGGTTGTCCTCCACCAGCACCCGGCTCACGAAGGCCTGCACCTTGGGGGCGACGGCGGTGATGTGGCCATCCACCTGGGCGTTGTCGGTCTCGATGTGGGTCCGGCCAAAGCTCCAGCGGCGGAAGCCCCAGACGGCGCCCACCAGCAGCGCCACGCCCACGATGATGAGGGGCAGGGGCTTGCGGCGGCTCGGGGCGGCGGGGGCGACGGCGGTGTCGGCGGCGATGTCGGTCATGGGAGTCTCTCGTCCAGCGGTGATTACTGCGCCTGGTCCAGCACGCCGAGCGCGCGCGCCGGGCACTCACCCGGGCGACGGCGGCGTTGACGCGGGCCTGGATCAGCGCGTCCCGCGCCGCCACCAGCCCGCCCTGCGCCTGCGTGGTCTCCACCGAGCCGGCGACGCCGGCGGCGAAGCGCTCGCGCGCCTGCGCCAGCTCCCGCTCCGCCAGGCGGAGCCTCTCGCCCGCCAGCTCCACCTGGTGGCCGGCGGAGGAGAGGTCGAGCAGCGCCTGGCGCGCCTCGGTGGCCACCTGCTGCTCGGTGTCGTGCAGCCGGAGCCGCTGCGCCTCGAGCCGGAGCGACTGCTCCTGCTGCCTGGCCGGCCGGCGAAAGCCGTCGAACAGCGGCACCGACAGGCCGGCCTGCACCAGCCAGGTGCCCTCGAGCGTGCCCAGCTCCCGCCCGCTCTGCACGTACTGCCCGCCCACGGCCAGGCTCGGCAGGTACTCGTAGCCGATGGCCTTGAGGGTGCGCTCGATGACCCGGGTGCGCCCGCGCTCGGCGGCCACCTCCGCGCGATGCTCGAGGGCAAACTGCACCGCGGCGTCCGGTGTCCCCGGCAAGGCGGTGCTGCCCGCGCTGAGGGAATCGGCCAGGGTGATGGGGGTGCCGGCGGGAAGGTCGAGGGCCCGGGCCAGGTCGAGGAGGGTGCGGTCGCGCTGGTTGCGGGCCACCTCGAGCTGGGTGCGGACGCTGGCGAACTGGACCTCGCTCCGGGTGGCGTCGATGGCGGGACTCACGCCCGCCTCCACCAGCTGGCGCGCCTGGCCGAGCAGGTCGCCGGCCACGGCGCTGTCGGCCTCGCGGGCGCGGACGGTCTCGCCGGCGCTCACGGCGCGGAGGTAGGCCAGGCCCGCCTGGGCGCCGGCCAGCTCGCCCACGGCGCGGGCGTCGGCGCCGCTCGCCAGGGCGGAGTCCTTCGCGGCGCGGAGCCGGGTCAGGGTGCTGGCGTCGAACAGCGTCTCCGACGCGCGCACCTGGAAGTTCCACAGCGAGAACGGGTCGGTGACGCCGGTGGCGATCGGGATGCCGAACTCGTCGAGGTTGAGCGTCTTCCGGCTCCAGTTGGCGGAGACGCCCACGGCGGGAAGGAGGTCGGCGCGGCGCTGGGTGATCCGGGCCTGGGCCACCCGCTCGTTGAGCCGCGCCAGTGCGGCATTGATGCCGCGTTCCCGCCCCCGGGTGATGGCCTGTTCCAGCGTGAGGGCCACCGGGGCGGCGGCGGTGTCCT
The DNA here is from genome assembly GCA_044221825.1 of Gemmatimonadales bacterium. Classification (GTDB taxonomy): domain Bacteria; phylum Gemmatimonadota; class Gemmatimonadetes; order Gemmatimonadales; family GWC2-71-9; genus JADJOM01. Next base: position 3,469 of record JBGAOL010000160.1, on the reverse strand, counting down.
GCGCCCGGAGTGCCAGGGGCGCCACCACCAGCAGGAGGAGGGCGAAACGGGTCATGCGTCGGTCCTCGGCGCGGCGGGCGTGAGCACGCCGTGCAGGATGAGGTCGGTGGCGTGGGCCGCCATGGCCTCGCGCGACATCGGCGAGGGGTCGAAGGCGGCGAGGCCGCCATGCACGGTGATCAGGGTCAGCGCCATGGCCGGGATGGCCCGCGCCGCGAAGCGCGCCTGCTCCGGCCGGAACTCGCCCGCGGCCACGCCGCGCTCCAGCACCCGCTCCAGGATGCGGCGGGAGCGGAGCACGATCTCCTCGTAGTAGAAGCGGGCCAACTCGGGGAAGTGGCGGATCTCGCTCTGCACCAGCCGGGAGACGGTGGCCTGCGGGGGGTCGGCCATGATCTCCCACATGCGGAGCACCAGGTGCTCGAGCGCCTCGCGCGCCGTCCCCTGGTGCGCCTCCACGTACGCCTCGCCCTCGGCGAGGGCGGGGCCCTTCACCGCGCGCACCACCGCGCGGAAGAGCGCGTCCTTCGAGGCGTAGTAGAGGTAGAGGGTGCCCTTGCTGACGCCCGCACGGCGGGCCACGTCATCGAGGCGGGTGTGGGCGAAGCCGCGCTCGCCGAAGACCTGGAGCGCGGCGTGGAGGATCTCGTCGGGCCGCTCCTCGGGGCGGCGCCGCCAGCGCGGCCGCCGGGCGGCGGGGCGACGGGATCCTCGGGCTCTGGGCATGGACGGCTCCGGAAATAAGTAACTGACTGGTCAGTAACATATTTCGGAGGCCGTATCCCGTCAACGCCGGTCGGTCACGGCGGCGTGGGCGGCGGGAAACGCGTAAGTGACGGTCCCCGCCACTCTTGCAGCGGACCCGGCATGGTCCTACCTTATGGTCAAACACCGCCGGAGGTGAGCACTTTGATGCCGGAACGGTTCTACAGCTCCGACGATTACGACGAACAAGCCCACCAACTCTACAACGAGGGCCGCTTCGACGAGGCCCTCGAGCTTCTGCAGGACGGACTCCAGATCTACCCCAAGGCCGTGGAACTCCACGTGGGGATGGCCTATGCCTACCTCGCGCGGGAGGACTACGCCTGGGCGCGCCGCAGCTTCGAGCGGGCCCGCCACCTCGATCCCGACCACGAGGACACCCTCGCCGGCCTCGGCGAGGTGCTGCTCAAGCTCGGCGATCGCCGCGGCGCGCTCGATGCCTTTGACCGGATCCTGGCCCTCGGCTTCAAGGAAGACCACGAGCTGATGCTGCAGGTGGGCCGGGCGCTCTTCCGCGAGAACCTGCTGGCCGCCGCGCAGACCTTCTTCGAGTATGCCGTCGCCGCGCAGCCCGACTGCCCCGAGGCGGCCGCCTGCGTGGGCTACGCCTGCCACCGCCGCAACGACGACAGCGGCGCGCTCTACTGGCTCCGCCGCGCCCTCCAGCTCGACCCGCACTACAGCGAGGCCCGGATCTACCTGGCCAACATGCTCTACGACCGGGGCGAGACCGACGCGGCCATGCACCACCTGCACCAGACCGTGCCCGAGGATCACTACGACGAGCTCGGCATCTGGCGCTACGTGGAGCTCAAGAAGACCATCTACCACCTGGCCGACGACGACCTCGAGCTCCGCCCCTGGTACACCCGCCTGGCCGAGGTGGCCGGCGAGCCGGACCTGGTGGACGCCGTGCTGCTGGAAATCGAGGCCACCCAGCCCGACGGCTCCATGCGCGACCCCGCGCAGCTCGAGCTCTTCGGCACCCTGCTCACCGAGCTCCACGCCATGCAGAAGCGCGGCGTGCCGGCCGGCCAGCACACCGTCACCACCCTCACCGGCCGCTCCTTCAAGGGCAGCTGGGACGAGATCCTGGAGCAGATGAAGGGCGCCGACCGGGAATGGGCCAACGCCCCGCTGGCCGAGTTCATGGCCGACTCCGCGCGCCGGGGCGCCGCCGAGACCGGGGTGGTCATCCCCACCACCGACGCGGAGGCCTTCATCCGCGGCAGCGCCAAGGCCGGGGTGGTCCGCATCATCGTCTGAGCGGGGCCCCGCGCACCGCCGGACCGGGGGCCACCGCATGGTGGCCCCTGCTATTTTGGGGGCATGCCCACCCCGACACTCCCGCGCTGGACCGATGGCGTCCGGCGCGAGGTCCTCCCGAACGGCCTCACCGTCCTCGTCCAGCGCGACCGCGCCGCCCCCGTGGCCGCCGTGGTGACCCACGTGAAGGCGGGCTTCTTCGACGAGCCCGACCGCTGGATCGGCATCTCCCACGTGCTGGAGCACATGTTCTTCAAGGGGACGCCGACCCGCGGGGTGGGGCAGATCGCCAAGGAGACGAAGGCGGCGGGCGGCTATCTCAACGCCCACACCTCGTACGACCACACCTCCTACTTCGCCGTCCTTCCCGCCGCGCGGCTCCCCGACGCCGTGGCCATCCAGGCCGACGCGCTGATCAATGCCTCACTGGATGCCGGGGAGCTGGAGCGCGAGCTCAAGGTGATCATCCAGGAGGCCAAGCGGAAGCTCGACAGTCCCGGTGCCGTGACCCACGAGACGCTGCACGAGGTGATGTACGACCGGCACCGCATCCGCCGCTGGCGGATCGGCTACGAGCAGGACCTGGCCGGCTTCACCCGCGCCGATGTGCATGGCTACTACGCCAGCCGCTACGTCCCCTCCCGCGTCATCATTGCCATCGTGGGCGACGTGGACGAGGAGGGAACGATGGCCCTGGCCCGCCGCACTTACGGCGGCTGGGCCGCGGGTGACGGCGCCGTGGATCCCTCCCCCGCCGAGCCGCCGCGACGCGAGGTCCGGGCCCGCACCCTGCGCGGCGACGTGACCCAGGCCGAGCTGGGCCTGGGCTGGCGCGGCGTGCCCGCGCTCGACCCGCGCGCCGTCCCGCTCGATCTCGCCGCCGGCGTGCTCGGCGCGGGGCGCGGCAGCTGGCTCTACCGTGCGCTCCGCGAGACCGGCCTCGCCACCTCGGTGAGCGCGCACCACTACTCGCCCACGGAGCTCGGCGTGTTCTCGATTGGCGCCGATTGCGACGCCGAGCGGGTGGAGCCCGTGCTCCGCGGGATCGGCGACGCGGTGCACCGCCTGCTGAGTGCGGCGATCGCGGACGAGGACCTGGAACGCGCGCGCACGCTGCTGCTCACCCGCTGGTCCCGGCGGATGGAGGAGATGGACGGCCGCGCGGCGGCGCTCGCCTCGGCCGAGGCCATGGCGGATTACCGGCTGCTCGACCGGGAGTTCGACCAGCTGGCGCGCGCCACCGCCGAGGAGGTGCAGGCGGCGGCGCGCGAGGTGCTCGACCCGGAAGCGGTCTCCGCCGTGGTGTACCTGCCGCGCGAGCGGGGCGTGGACCTCGACGCCGCGACGCTCGCGTCGCTGGTGCGTCCGCGCGCGCTCCCGGCCGGCACCGGGACGCGCCCCGCCGTTCCCGCGGTCCGTCCGACGCGCGCGCCCGTCT
>JBGAOL010000159.1:0-8755 GCA_044221825.1 Gemmatimonadales bacterium | reverse complement strand
ATGAGCACCAGCGCCAGCCCGACCACGATGCCGGGCCGGCGGACACTCGCGCCGACGAGCCAGGTGAGCATCAGCGGCTCACTCGCCGACTTCCTCGCCCACGACGATCCTGGCGCGGAACTCCTCGCTCAGGAGGAGCTCGGCGCCGGTGACCACCACGCGGTCGCCCGCGGTGAGGCCAGTGGTGACCACCCATCCCCCCGCCCCCGCGGTGGTGGTGGGCACCCGCACCCGCACGAAGGCGCCCGGCTCCCGCTCCACGTACGCCCAGGCGAGCGCGTCCCACTGCACCACCGCCGCATCGGGCACCAGCACGCCGTGCTCCGGGGCGACGCTGCTCGGCACGTGGACGGTGAGAGCCAGGCCAGGGCGGAGGCCGCCACCGCTCACCCGATAGAGCCAGGCGGCCGCCCCGGTGAGCGGGTCCGCTTCCGGCGCGGGGCCGGCGAGTGAGGCGGCCCGCCGCGCGCCGCCACCCGCCGGCTCCACGCTGGCGGTGGGAGGCGGTGCGCCCTCCCCGCTCCAGGGTACGCGCACCAAGGCGGCGGCGTAATCGGCGAGGTCCAGCAGCGGGTCGCCGGCCTGCACCACCTGGCCGGGATAAGCGTGCACGGCCACGACGGTGCCGCCACGCGGCGCGTTGAGCGGAAGCGCATCGCCCACCTGCGCGACCGCCTGCCCCGCCGTGAGCGCCTGCCCGATCCGGGGCCACGTGGTGCCCTCGGCGGCGGCGAGGCGGCCGCTGACGTTGGCGCGGAGAGTGGCGGTCGCTCCGGGATCCGGCACCACCACGCCCGCCAGCTCCAGTTCCGGCCGGGTGGTGATGGCCGCAAGCGGCGCCGTGGTGAGGCCGATGCGCGCGCGGGTGACGCTGTCCACCGTGAGGCCCGCCTCCTCGCCGACCTGGGCGAGGGCGGGCGGCGGGGCGGCCTCGCGCTCGTCGTCGTCGCCCCCGCCCCGCTCCGCGCAGGCGGCCAGGGCCAGCAGCAAGAGGATTCCCGCTCGTCGGCTCATTGTTCCCTCCCTTCGCGCGGCCAGATTCCCAGCGCGCGTTCCAGGTCCGCCCGCGCCACAGCTTCATCCACGCGGGCCTCATCGTACTGCCGCGCGAGGCGGGCCACCTCGAGCATCGCGAGGTCGGCCGAGACGGGCTCGGCCTCGGCGCGGTCCACGGCGGCGCGCGCGCGCAGGAACCGGTCGTACGCAGCCCCGTTCTGCTCCATCAAGGCCCGGCTGAAACGCGCTGCCGCCGAGCAGCGCAGGGCGGCCTCGCGCACCTCCCCGAGCACCGCGAGCTGCTCCTCCGCCACCCGTGCTGCCGCCACCGCGCGCCGCGCCTCGGCGGCACGGAGGATCGCTCCCGCGCTTCGCGGCAGCGAGGGCAGGCCGAAGCCGATGGTCCACTTGCCCACGCCGTGATCGAACAGCAGCCCGGGCCCGAGCTCGATGTCGGGCCAGGTCTCGGCCGCGGCGAGCCGCACGTCGCCCTCGGCCTCCTGGTACTCGGCCAGCACCCGCGCCAGGGTGACCCGGCGGGTGAGCGCCACTCGGCCGAGCGAATCGAGCAGGGCCGGCAACGGGTCCCACAGCTCATCGCACGCCGGCACGGGCGGCGGCAGGAAGGACGGGATGGCCGTCCCGAGGCGGCCGCTGATGCCGGCCAGCAGCTCGGAATCGCGACGGCGACGCGCAGCCGCGAGGGCCCAGTCGGCCTGACGATCACCGCGGAAGCGGGCAAGCTCGGTGCCGCCAACCGCGCCCTGCTGATATCGGCGCTCCAACGCCTGCTCCACCCGGGCACCCACCACGCCCAGCGAATCGTCAGAGCGCTCCAGTGAGGCGAGGGCCCGCTGCTCGATGAGCAGGCGACGCATCGCGTGCACCCGCTCGGCCCGGGCCTCCTCGAGGCGGGCCCGGGCGGCCAACACCGCGGCCTCGGCCCGGCCAATCCGTGCTCCGGGCTTCCCGCCCAGCTCAAACCGGAACAGGCCCGATAGCCCGAGGGCGAACGGCGTGCTCCCATCCTGCCCCGAGAAGTCGATCTCCGACTCGGCGTTCAGGCCCGGGCCGGGCCGCGCGCCCTGCGCCACGGCCTCCGCCTCGGCGGCCCGCACCTCCGCCTCCATGCGCCCGCGCTCCGGGGCGAGCAGCCACGCCGCCTGCGCCAGCATCCAGGCATCCCAGAACCGGCCCTCCGGCGCGCCCAGCGAGTCGAGCGCTGCTCGCAGTGCGGGGTCATCGAGCGTGCGCGCGCGGTACGCCGCCGGGGCCGACTCCACGTCCACCGGATGGGGCGTGTAGCGGGCGCAAGCGGCGCTGAGGAGCAGCGCGAGGGCGACGACGGGGCGAGGTCTCACACCGATGGATCTCGTGAGGGAAGTGACGACGGGACGGAGTCGGGGCGACAAGGGTTCGGGTGTCGGGGTGAGGAGGGCCGGCCATGGCCGGCCCCTACCATGCCGGGACCCCGGTCAGCCGCGCGGATGGAACTGGCGGTGCACGCTCCGCAGGTACTCGCGGTCCACGTGAGTGTAGATCTGCGTGGTCGAGAGGTCGGCGTGCCCGAGCATCTCCTGCACCGCGCGAAGGTCCGCGCCGCCCTCGAGCAGGTGCGTGGCAAACGAGTGCCGCAGCGTGTGGGTGGTGACGCGCTTGGTGAGGCCGGCCTTCCGTGCGGTGGCCTTCACCACGCCCCACGCGCCCACGCGGGAGAGCGGCGCGCCGCGCGCGTTGAGCAGGACGCGGTTCCCGCTCTTCCCCTTGTCCAGTTCCGGCCGCACCTGGTGCAGGTACACCGAGAGCGCGCCGATCACCTGGCGGCCCACCGGCACCAGCCGCTCCTTGCTGCCCTTGCCGAGCACTCGCACCAGTCCCTCGGAGAGGAGCAGGTTCTCGAGGGTGAGGCCGCAGAGCTCGCTCACGCGCAGGCCGGCGCCGTAGGCCAGCTCCAGCAGGGCCCGGTCCCGCCACGCCAGCGGCTCGTCGGCGCTCGGCGTGGCCAGGAGCTTGAGCACCTCGTCCACGCTCAGCGTGTCGGGGAGCTTCCGGCCGCGCCGCGGCATCTCCAGCCGGTCGCTCGGGTCCGCGTCCACGCGGCCCTCGCCGATGAGGAAGCCGTAGTAGGTGCGGAGCGCCGACACCGTGCGCCGGATGCTCGCCGCCGACAGCTCGAGGTCCTTGAGCGCAAAAACGAACTCGCGCAGCAGCTTCCGCGTCACCTTCCCCGGGTCGGCGGCGCCCTTCTGGTCGGCCCAGAGGACGAAGCGGTCGAGGTCGCGAAGGTAACTCTCCACCGTGTTGGCGCTATGGCCCGCCTCGAGGGCCAGGTAGTCCTGGAACTGCTCCAGCAGGTACGCGCGCCGCGCGGCGTCGGCGCGGCTCATCCGGCGGCGGCGCGGGCGCGCGCCTCCGCCTGGTCGGCCGGAAGCAGGCCGAGGAGCTGGGCGGCGCGCGCCATCAGGCGCTCCTGGTGCCGGGTCAAGGTGCCGTGCCGGGCGCCCATGCGATAGAGGAGGACGAGGAGCTCAAGGCGCCGCTCGCGGTCGTAGTCGCTGGTGAAGAGCGACGCGAACTCCCGCGTATCCTCTGGGCTCGGGCCGGGGAAGGCGCCGGTGGGGCCCTGCCCCTGCCGGAGTCCCCAGCTCTCGCGCAGGAAGCCCGCGATCTCCTCCCGCTCTTCGAGCGAGAGCGCGGGATCCGCGTGCGTGAGTTCGAACAGCAACGCCGCCGCGCCCTTCTCCGCCAGATCGCCCTCGACGCCGGACGGGGCCGCGTCCCGGGTGTCGCCCAGCGCCCGGCGCACGATGCGCACCAGCCGGGCCCGCTTGGGCCCCGCCTCCTTGCCGCGCCGCCAGAGCCAGTAGCCCACGAGCCCCGCCAGCACGAGCGCCACGATGGCCAGCGTGCGGTTCAGCGTCCCGAGGAAGCGGGTGATGGCCTCCCACTCCTGCCCCAGCCGCGCGCCGAGCCAGACGATGGCGGCGTACCAGATGGCGCTCGCCGCCGCCATGGGGAGCAGCGCCCGCAGCGGCGGCAGGTTCACCAGTCCCACGAACGGCGCCACGAACGACCGGAACCCCGGCAGGAACCGGCTGATGAAGATCCCCGCCACGCCGAAGCGCAGGTACTCGCGCTCCATGGCGATGATGGCATCGGCGGGCAGCAGCCGCTGGCCGAGCGGCGTGGCGAGGAAGTTCCGGCCGTAGCGCCGCGCCAGCAGGTACACCGCCACCGCCCCCACCAGGTTGGCGAGCCACGCTACGAGGAACACCGTCACGGCGTCCACCGCCGTGCGCTTGGTGAGGAACCCGCCCAGGGCGGCGATGACGTCGGAGGGGGTGGGCGGGAAGACGTTCTCGACGAAGGTCGAGAGCCCGGTGATGGCGTAGATGGTGAGTGGCTGCAGGCCGGCCAGCCACTCGAGGAAGCGCTCCATCAGGCTTCCTCGAGCGTGGCCACCGCGATGACCGCGATGCCTTCCCCGCGGCCCACGAAGCCCATTCCCTCGTTGGTCTTGGCCTTGAGCCCGATGGCGGAGACCGGGATGCCGGTGGCCTCGCTCAGCGTCTCGGCCATGGCGGTGAAGTGGCCGCCGAGCCTGGGGCGCTCCAGGATCACGGTGATGTCGCACTGGCGCGGGGTGAAGCCGCGGTAGCGCACCAGCTGGCAGGCCTCGAAGAGCAGCTTGATGCTGTCGGCGCCCTTCCACTGCGGGTCGGTGTCGGGGAAGAGCTTGCCGATGTCGCCGGCGGCGGCCGCGCCGAGGATCGCATCCGTCAGTGCATGCGCCACCGCGTCCGCGTCGGAGTGGCCGATGAGCCCCTTCTCAAAGGGGATGCGCTGGCCGCCCAGGATGAGCGGGCGGCCCTCCACCAGCCGGTGCGAGTCGTAGCCGATGCCCGTCCGCGTCATCGCCACGGGCTAGGCGGCCACCGTCTCGGCCGGGGCCTCGACGAGCGAGTAGTCCTGCCGCCGGCGCCGCGGGGTGAAGCCCGCGTCGGTGATGACCCGCTCCATCTCGGCGATGGTGGTGCGGTAGGTGGTGCCGGCGGCCGAGACCACGTTCTCCTCCATCATGAGGGAGCCGTAGTCGTTGGCGCCGAAGCGGAGCGCCACCTGCCCCACCTTGTGACCCATCGTCACCCACGAGCTCTGCAAGCTCGGGATGTTGTCCAGGATGATCCGCGCCGTGGCCAGGGTGCGAAGGTACGTCACCGCGTCGGTCTTCGGCATGTGCGACAGCTCGGGGGTCCCCTCCGGCTGGAGCGGCCAGGCGATGAACGCCGTGAAGCCGCCGGTGCGCTTCTGCACCTCGCGCACGCGGAAGAGGTGCTCGATCCGGTCGGCCGGGCTCTCGCCCATGCCGTACATCATGCTCACCGACGTGCGGAGGCCCTGGCGATGGGCCTCCTCCTGCACGCCGAGCCACTCGTCGGTCTGGGCCTTCTTGGGGGCCACCCGCTGGCGCACGCTGTCCACCAGGATCTCGCCGCCGCCGCCCGGGATGCTGTCGAGGCCGGCGGCGCGGAGCTCGCGCACCACGTCGGACACCGGCATCCGGAAGCGCTCGGCGAAGAACACCACCTCGGACGGGGAGAAGCCGTGAATGTGGATCGGGTGATGCTGCTTGATGTAGCGCATCAGCTCCAGGTACCACTCGAACGGGATGTACGGATTGTGCCCGCCCTGGATCAGGATCTGGACGCCGCCCAGCTCCTTGCACTCGTCGATCTTCCTGCCGATCTGCTCGTAGGAGAGCACGTAGCCCTCGCCGTGCTTCGGGCGCCGGTAGAAGGCGCAGAAGCCGCAGTCGGCCACGCAGACGTTGGTGTAGTTGATGTTCCGGTCAATGATGTACGTGACGACCGGATCGGGATGCCTGCGCCAGCGCGCGGCATCGGCCAGCTGGCCCAGCTCGAGGAGCGGGGTCCGGGTGTAGAGCTCGAGGGCGTCCTTGAACTCGCCCGAGGTGCGATCGATCACGTCCATCGTCAGTCCTCCCGGCCCGGGGGCCGTGGGGATCGGGTCAGGCGGCGCTGATGAAGCTCAGGCTGCCGTCCGGCACCAGGCCGTCGGCCGCCAGGCGCCGGAAGAAATCGGTGAGGCCGGCGAGGTGCCGGTACGAGAAGCTGTAGTCCAGATCGTCGAAATAACTGCGGCACACCTCGCGCGAGAGGCCGGTCTTCTCGTAGGCCTGCACGGCCAGCGCATCGAGGTTGAGGAGTCCCCACTCGCGGGACTCGAGCAGCTTCCCGTGGATCTCGCGCACCCGCGGCATGTACGCATCGCGCCGCGCGGCCCACACCGCAAAGACGAACGGCAGGCCGGTCCACTGCTTCCAGGCCTCGCCCAGGTCCACCTCGAAGGGGTAGTCCCCGTCGGTGGCCAGCAGGAGCGCGGCATCGCCGATCACCAGCACGGCGTCGTGCGGCACCTGCTCCAGTTCCTTGAGGTCCCGCGGTTCCGCCCGCACCGTGGCGAAGCGCGGCTGCACCTTCCAGCAGTGGCGGCAGAGCAGTTCGAGCAGCAGGATCGACGTGCGGCTCGACGAGGTGCGGAGCACCGTGGCCACGTCGAGGTCTTCCACCGGGCGCTTGGAGAAGAGCTTGACGCTCCGCACCGGCCCGTCGCAGCTGATGGCCAGGTCCGGGAGCAAGTGGTAGCTCGCGGCGTCCCGCGCGTACTCCACGGCGGAGATGACGCTCATGTCGAGCGCGCCCGCGGCGAGCAGGTCATTGAGGTCCGCCGCGGTGGCGCTCACGATCTCCGCCGGGAGCGTGACGAGCCCCCGGTCCACCGCCCCGTAGATCGGATAGCAGTTGATGTACGGGATCCTGCCCAGCTTCATGCCGCGTGCACCGATGGGGCACCCGCCCCGGCCAGCTCCGCGCCGGCCGCCAGGTCGTCGAAGGAGTCGCGCACCACTTCGTACAGGCTGTTCCGCTCCACGGGCCGCTTGCGGGCGCCGCGGATCAGGTTCACCAGGTCCAGGTAGTGCATGCCGAGGTCGGTCTTGGCGCCGGCGTCGTGATAGATGCGCTCGAAGACCACCGTGCCTTCCACGTCATCGCAGCCGAAGCTCAGGGCCACCTGTGACAGGAACGGGGTCACCATGGGCCAGTGGGTCTTCACGTGGGGGATGTTGTCCAGGAAGAGCCGGCCGATGGCGATGTTCTTGAGGTCCTCGTACGCGGTGGTGGCGCTCCCCACCCGGCCCAGGTCCTCGCCCAGCTCGTTGTTGTCCGGGTGGTAGGCCAGCGGGATGTAGGTGAGGAAGCCGCCGGTCTCGTCCTGCAGGCCGCGGAGCGCGGCCAGGTGCTCGATCCGGTCGTCCGCCGTCTCCACGTGGCCGTAGAGCATGGTGCAGTTGGTGGGGATGCCGAGCTGGTGCGCCTCGCGGTGCACCGCCAGCCACTCCTCGCCCGTCAGCTTCCGCTCCGCGATGGTGGCCCGCACCGCCGTGGAGAACACCTCGGCGCCGCCGCCCGGGAGGCTGGTGAGGCCGGCCTCCTTCATGGCCACCAGCACGTCGCGGATGGAGCACTTCTCGATCCGCGCCAGGTGCGCGATCTCGACGGCCGTGAGCGCCTTGATGTGGACGTGCGGGTGCCGCTCCTTGAGGCCGCGGATCATGTCCGTGTAGTACGACAGCGGCAGCTTGGGATGCAGCCCGCCCACGATGTGGAACTCGCGCGTGGGGGAGTTCCGCGCGGCCTCCGCCTCCGCGAAGACCTCCTCGAGGCTCCGGGTGTAGTTCCCCTCCTCCTTCGGCATCCGCGCAAAGGAGCAGAACACGCAGGTGTTCCGCAGGATGCAGACGTTGGTGGGGTTGATGTGCTGGTTGGCGGAGAAGAAGACCCGGTCGCCGTTCTTCCGGTCGTTGGCGAAGTCGGCGAGCATGCCGAGGCCAAGGAGGTCGTGCGTCGCGTAGAGCGCACGGGCGTCGGCGGCGTCGAGCCGGCGGTTCGCGAGGACCTTGTCCGCAATGGGCCGGAGCGCGGGGTCGGCGAGGCGGGCCGGATCGAGGGAGACAGGCATCCTATGTCCTTGGCGGGTTGCGACTTAGTTGGCAGGATAATCTACCCTGCCCGCCGGGCAAGGTGCCAGTCGGTGTCGAGGCTTCCGGAGAGCCTGAAGGCGGGGTGAAGGGGGATGAAAGACGGCCCGGCGCTCACGGCAGCGGGAGCAGCTCGAACTGGAAGTCGGAGGTGTACGGCTCGATGGCGTGCAGGGTGCCGCGGTTGCGATCCACGATGGCCGAGGTGCTCCACGGCAGGTGCGCCAGCGCCCGGGCGCGGGGGGCTCCCACCCAGGCATAGGTGGCCAGATCAAGGATGAGCACGCGCGGGTGCTGCGTGCTGTCCACCCCCGTGATGTAGGCCAGCGGTGCCGCGGGGTCCATGGCGATCGCGCCTGCCATGAACGACCCCGGCAAGGCGCGCGCCGCCAGCCGCGTTCCCGTCACGGCGTCCACCACCAGCAGCGTGTCGGGATAGTTGAGGCCGAGCGTGCTGCCAGGGCCGGCGGCCAGCACCAGGCGGGCCTCATCCGGCGTGAAGGCGGCGCCGAACACCGCCCCATAGCGGGGGATGCTGTAGGCCGTGTCCCCCGTCCGCGAGTCCAGCACCAGGGTGGCATCGATCCCGTTCGTGGGCGACTTCCCGTGCTCGAACGCCACCCGCCCCACTCCCGGCGCGATGTGCACGCGGTTGGCCCATCCGAGCGGGAAGATGCGGACAGTGACGGTCGGGCCGTC
>JBGAOL010000158.1:0-8778 GCA_044221825.1 Gemmatimonadales bacterium | reverse complement strand
GGCAGCGGTGCGCGGGGGTGGTCTGGTGTGCAGGTGGGACTGGGCCGGGTGCGGCGGCGGGCCCTGGCTGCCCGCCTGACGCACGCGACGGGGTCGGCGCCCCTCGGCTCCGGACGCCGGGTGATGCGCGCGCACCGGGGCACGCAGGCTCCAGGAACACCGAGGCCCCGCGCTCCCTGGGGGAACGCGGGGCCTCGGGGCGCCTGGCGAGCGCGGCTACGGGGTGGTGCCGTTGAACAGCACCTCGAACGACGCGACCTGGGTGGGCCCGAAGCTGTTCACGGCGATGTGCATGCCGGTGATCGGGTCATCGAGGCTCACGCGCCCGTCCTGCCAGCGGGTGAGGTGATAGAGCGCCTCCTGGTCGGCCTGGGCCAGGTCCCGCTTGTAGCGGAGGCCGTTCAGGGCGCCGAGCAGGAAGCCGTGATCGTTCTGGGTGAGGTGGGCGTAGGGCAGGGTGGCGGCGCTGTCCCAGACGCTGAGGGATCCGTCGGCCTCCTTGTGGAGGCGGATGGAGCGGGCCTCGAGCGCCGGGACCACCGGCTCCCGGGTGGCGCCAACCCCAGTGGTGCGCGCCAGCAGCGCGAAGCCCACGGTGAGGAGCACGAGCAGGGCGGCGGCCTTGAGAGGCGCGCCGGGGACCCGGACCTCGTTCATCCCCTCGCGGGCTCCGGGCTCGGCCTCGAGCACGAAGCGACTCATGACAACGCCTTCTCCGCCGGCACGAGCGGCGGGGCCAGGAAGGGCTCGCGGGCGCCCGGCGTTTCGGCCGGGGTGTCGGGGCCCTCGGTGACGGGACCGCTGGCCTCGGCGGCCTCGCGCAGGAGGCGGGCCACCTCGGCGGGATTCTCGAGGCCGCGCAGCATGGGCTCCGGCCAGCGGAGGCGCCACGGCCGCGCGTGCGGCCACAGGTGCAGGTAGCTCATCCGGTCGGGGGGGCGGATCGCCAGGGCGATGTCTCCCGTCCCGTCCGCAAAGGTCCGGTGCCAGGCGGAATCCACCAGGCGCAGCGGCAGGTTGATCGTCGTCGGCACCACGAGCCCGACGCGGAGCACCAGCCGCCGCTCGGTCAGGGCGTACACGGTTCCGCGCTCGAGCAGCAGCGCGTAGCCGTGCACCACCCCGAACACGAGGCCGGCGAGCACGAGCTGCGTGACGAGGGCACCGACCAGCGTGGGCATCGGCACCCCGTCCCGCACCGCCCCGAGGAGCCCCAGGGCGATGATCACTGCGAAGTAGCCGCCCAGGATCCGGGAGTGGAACAGGTGCCGGGCGAGCGCCTTGCGGGCGGGCCCCCCCTGCCAGAGCAGCCGCTCCCCGGGGGGGAGCGGCTGGGCCACGCCGGGAATCCAGGTGCGGGGTTCACTCATACGATCGGCTGCGCCCGTTCCGGGGTCGCGTAGAGGTGCCCACCCGAGAAGTACGCCATGATCTTGTCTTCCTCGAGCAGGGTGACCTGCATCGGGCTCTTGGTGCGCGGCACGTCCGCGAACTGGGCGGCCGTGATCGCCTTCACCAGCACCTTGTCCGTCTTCACCAGCCCGAACATCGGCCACTGGATGAGGGCCACCGGCACCAGCACGACGCCGCTGCCGTTGGCGAGCTCGACCTCGTAGTAGCGGATCTGCGGCTCCGCCTTGTCCACCCACAGGTCCTTGACGACGCCGGCCACGGCGCCGTCACAGGCCTCGACCTTGAGGCCGCGCGGGTCGGGATCCTGCGGCGCGATGAAGAACGTGGGCGCGAAGCGCATGGGGACGATCTTCGCCTCCCCGTGGGCCGTGATGTCCGGCGCGTCCTGCCGCTCCGTGTAGGTGGCGGGGCCGACGGCATCGACGAGCGGGTTCCCGGTCGGGACCAGGGGGGAGCCTTCGCCGCGATCGAGCGGCACGAGCTTGGGGGTGCTCACCGGTGAATCTCCTGGCCGTCGTGGCCGATGAAGGTCTTCTTGGGCGGGAGCGCCGGCCACCCCTCGGTGGTCCCGCGCTCGCTCTCGAGCGGGTAGCCTTCGCGCTTGTCTTCCCGCCGGAGCCACCACACCAGCCCGAAGAAGAAGATCCAGAAGGCATACAGGGTGATTGCCGCACCATCGAGGTGTTCCATGGGACAACCTCCTCCAGGGGTAACGGGACCGACTGCCTTAGGCCGGGAGATCCGCGAGGCCGAACCGCGCGTCCCCATCCCGCCCGCCGTGGTGCCGGCTTGGGGCCACCAGCGGCCCGAGCGCGATGAGCGTGGCAAACAGCGCCGCGATCTCCAGGTGATAGACCACACTGTACGGCACCGAGGGGTCGCTGAGCGCGGGCCCCAGGGCCCCGCTCCGCACCTGCCCGGCCACTGCATCCTTGATGACCCCGGACAGCGCCAGGGCCAGCCCTTCCGACGTGGCGAACACCGCGCCCCACGCGCCGAGCGCGATGCCGTGCTGCTCCTCCTTGAGCGCCATGGCCGCCGACAGCGTCCCGACGCCGAACATCCCCTCGCCCATGCCGATGAAGAACACGCCGGCCCGGAAGAGCCCGGCCGAGTAGAGCGGCGAGGCGAAGACCACGGCCGCGAAGCCGACCACCCCGATCAGCGCCCCGTAGGCCGCGAGCCGGATGGCGTTGGTGCCCCGCTCGAGGCGCATGGCCGCCACGACGAACGCGACGATGGCGCCGAGGGCCATCAGGCCCGTCAGGCTCGTGGTCTGGCCCACCGACAGGTGCAGGATCTCGCCCCCGTAGGGCTCGAGCAGCACGTCCTGGAGGTTGAAGGCGAAGAACCCGAAGCCCACCGCCACCAGCAGCCGCACCGCCTTGCCGCCGGCGGTGAAGACCCGCCACGCCTCGCGGAACAGCGGCCGCCGCTCGTCCCGGGCGTAGGGAGTCACCCCGCGCACCCGGGCCTCCTGCTTCCAGAGGCAGATGGTGTTGAGCACCATGGTCAGCACCGCGCAGCTCTGGATCACCTTGATGAGCCGGAGCGGCGAGTAGTCCTGCAGCAGGTGCCCCAGCGCGAAGGCCGAGAGCACCGTGCCCACCAGCAGCGTCACGTACATGAGCGCCACCACCCGCGGCCGCCGCCCCTCGGGGGCGAGGTCGCTGGCGAGCGCGAGGCCCGCCGTCTGGGTGGTGTGCGCGCCCGCGCCCACCAGGAAGAACGCCAGCACCGTCCCGGTGTAGCCGGGCCAGCGCATGGTGGTCACCGCGTCGGGCGAGAGCGCCAGCAGCGCGAAGGGCATGATGGCGAGCCCGCCGAACTGCATCAGCGTCCCGAACCAGATGAACGGCACCCGCCGCCAGCCCAGCACGCAGCGGTAGGTGTCGGAGCGGAACCCGATGAGCGTCCGGAACGGCGCGATGAGCAGCGGGATGGCGATCCCGAGCGCCACGAACGTGGCCGGCACCTGCAGCTCGAGGATCATCACCCGGTTGAGCGTCCCGACGAACAGCGTCTGGACCATCCCCACCGAGAGCTGGAACAGGCTCAGCCGCCACAGCCGCGAGAGCGGCAGCTCCGGCGTCGCCACGTCGGCGAACGGCATGTACCGCGTGCCGAGGCCCCGCCAGAAGTTCCGCGCCGTGGTTCCCATCGGGTCCCCCCTACCAGACCGGCTCGAGCCGGCAGTCCGCCGGGAGCGGCTTGCTCCGCACCGGCAGGAAGAAGAGCCGCACGAAGCAGAGCGCGTTGGCCGCCTGCAGGCGCAGCGAGGTGAGCCTGGAGCGTCCCGCGTTCTCGTTGAGCGCCACCGTGTTCCGGTACATCTGCTCGAGCAGCGCCCAGAACTTCGGGCTGTCGGTGTCGATGGTGTCCGGGAACACCTGCTGGCTGATCTCGTTGGTCAGCGCGATGACCCGGCGGTCGAAGTCGTCCACCTGGAGGCCCAGCCGCTGGAAGAACCCCTGCCGCAGGTGGTCGCGCACGTACATCGTGGCGAAGACCGCGAGCAGGAAGAACCGGATCCAGTACTTGTTCACGCCGCGGAGCAGGTGCGGGTTGGACCGCATCAGGATGGCGAACGCCTCCCCGTGGCGGAACTCGTCCTGGCACCAGTTCTCGAACCACTTGAAGATCGGGTGGAAGCGGAACTCGGGGTGCGCCTCCAGCTGGCGGTAGATGGTGATGTACCGCGCGTAGCCGATCTTCTCCGACAGGTACGTGGCGTAGTAGATGTACTTGGGCTTGAAGTAGGTGTACTTCTTGGCCTTGGTCAGGAACGACAGGTCCACCCGGACGTTGAAGTCGGCCAGGGTGTGGTTGATGAAGCCGGCGTGGCGGCCCTCGTCGCGGCTCATGAGGCCGAAGAGCTCGCGCACGTCGGGGTTCTTCACCCGCCGCTTGATCTCCGCGTACAGGATGCAGCCCGAGAACTCGGCCGTCACCGAGCTGATCAGGAAGTCCACGAACGCCTGCCGCAGCTCCGGGTCCCAGGTCGAGAAGTCCTGCTCGAACTCGGCGTTCCGCTTGAAGTGGTCCAGGTTC
The DNA here is from genome assembly GCA_044221825.1 of Gemmatimonadales bacterium. GTDB lineage: Bacteria > Gemmatimonadota > Gemmatimonadetes > Gemmatimonadales > GWC2-71-9 > JADJOM01. The sequence goes on along the minus strand of JBGAOL010000158.1, from coordinate 4,314 downwards.
GGGTCGCTCCGGAACTCGGCGATGATGGCGTCCCACTGGGGGCGCAGCGCCGAGATGTCCAGCCGGTCCAGCTCGTCGAAGTCGGTGGTGTAGAAGCGCGGGTTGAGCGCGGCGTCCTGCTGCGCGAGGCGGGTGGCCTCGTTGATGGGCGGCTGGGTCTGGGTCGGGTACATGGCTCAGCCCTCGAAGCCGACTTCGTAGAGGTCCGTCACCTGGCTCGTGCCCAGGACCCGGACCAGCAGGCGGCGCGGCCAGCTGACGTGCGTGACCGTCGCCGTGGTGGACACCGTGCGGACCTCGCCCAGCGGGATGGCCCGCGGGGCGTCGTGGACGAGCACCTCGTCGCCTTCGTTGACCAGGGCGCCTTCCAGCACGGCGTGCGCGTGGAAGTGGCCCTCGGTGGCCTCCAGGTCGAGCTCGCACGGCACCTTGACCCGCCGCTGGGCGGCGAACCAGGCGACGAGCGCCACCGCGCCCCCGGCCCCGGCGAAAAGGAATGCGTCCATCGGCAACCGTCCTCCGTGCGTGAGTGCGGGGCGGGACCGTCCCGCCCCACGGTCAGCGGCGCAGCTCCGCCGCCTGTGAGGTGTAGAATCCGTGCGCCACCCGCTCGCTCCGCGCCATCCGGAACGGCCGCAGCGTCACGTGCCGCGCCACCGCCGAGCGGAGCCACGCCTCGGCCACCGGCTCGATGCGCGGGGAGCGGTTGCCGCGGGGGAAGAGGCTCCCCACCGCGTGCATCAGCGCCAGCGGCGCCGTACGCGGCGCAAAGGTGAAGACCACGCTCCGCTCGGTGCGCGCGGCCAGCCTGGCCAGCGCCGTCACCATGTCCTCGCGGTGGTAGTGGATCAGCGAGTCCATGGCGAAGACGTAGTCGAACTTGCCCAGCCGGTCGTCCAGCATGTCGCCCGGCTTGAAGGTGATGCGGCCCCGCACGTCGGCCGGCAGCCGCTCGTCGGCCAGAGCCAGCAGCGTGGGGGAGAGATCCACCGCCACCACCTCGGCCCCGCGGCGCGCCAGCTCAATGGAGGCCATGCCCGTGCCGGCGCCCGCGTCGAGCACCCGCGTGCCCGCGAGGTCCGCCGGCAGGTAGCCGAGCATGAGCGCGCGCATCCGGTCGCGGCCCTCGCGCACCGAGGCACGGATGCGGCCCACGGGGGCCGCGCTCGTCAGCCGGGCCCACGTCTGCGCGGCCGTGCGGTCGAAGTACTCCTCGAGCCAGGCGCGGCGGTCCAGGTAACTCGGGGCGTCGGACACGTGCGCCATCAGTCGAAACCCAGCAGGTCGAAGATCTCGCGGTCCTTGAGCGCGGCCGGGGCCACGGGCTCCGTGCCCGCGAGCAGCGTCCGGGCCAGCCTCAGGTATTCCTGCTGCACCGCCTCCAGCTCGGGGCTCGGCTCCATCTCGAAGAGCGTGCACTTCTTGAGGCGGCTGCGGCGGACGACGTCGAGGTCGGGGAAGTGGGCCAGGATGTTCATGCCCACCTTGTCGGTGTAGCGGTGCACCTGGTCGGTGGCCGCGCTCCGGTTCACCACCACGCCGCCCAGCCGCACGCCATAGTTCTTGGCCTTGGCGCCGATGGCCTGGACGATCCGGTTCATCGCGAAGATCGAGTCGAAGTCGTTCGCGGTGACGATGATCCCGCGGTCGGCGTGCTGGAGCGGGGCGGCGAAGCCGCCGCAGACCACGTCGCCCAGCACGTCGAAGACCACCACGTCGCTGTCCTCCAGCAGGTGGTGCTCCTTGAGGAGCTTCACCGTCTGGCCCACCACGTAGCCGCCGCAGCCGGTGCCGGCCGGCGGGCCGCCCGCCTCCACGCACATCACCCCGTGGTAGCCCTCGAAGACGAAGTCCTCGGTGCGGAGCTCCTCGGGATGGAAGTCCACGCTCTCCAGCACGTCGATCACCGTGGGCACCATGCGGCGCGTCAGGGTGAAGGTGGAGTCGTGCTTCGGGTCGCAGCCGATCTGGATCACCCGCTTGCCCAGGTGGGCAAAGGCGGCGGAGAGGTTGCTGCTGGTGGTGCTCTTGCCGATGCCGCCCTTGCCGTACACGGCCAGGATCAGGGCGGAGCCGACCTTCGAGGTGGTCTCGTCGTGCACCTGCAGGCTCCCCTCGCCATCGCCCGGCAGGCTGCCGACGACGGGAAGGGAACGGGGACGCGGGTCAACGGCGGTCATGCGGGGGCTCCTGCGACGACCCCCTCGAGGCGGTCGTCGAGCTCGGCGCTGGCCTGGCGCAGCGCGTCGAGGGTGGCGGGGTCCGGACGCCAGTAGCCCCGGTCATTCGCTTCGAGAAGCCGCTGCGCCATGCCGGCCGCCGCGGTGGGATTGAGCGCGGCCAGGCGTTCCCGCATCGCCGCGTCCAAGACGAAGGTCTCCGTCACCTCGGTGTACACCCACTGGGGCACGCTGCTCCCCGTGGCCGACCAGCCGAGGGTGGTGGTGACGTGACCGGAGAGGTTGCGCACGCCCTCGTACCCATGGGCGAGTTGCGCCTCGAACCACTTGGGGTTGAGCAGCCGGGTGCGCGTCTCGAGCGCCACCTGCTCCTCCAGCGACCGCACCTTGCTCTCGAGCCCGGTGTGGTCGCCGATGAGCGCCAGCGGTTGCGCGCCGCGCGCCTTCTGGATCAGCCGGTTCATCCCGCCCAGCGACTCGACGTACTGGTCGATGTCGGTGGTGCCGAGCTCCACCGAGTCCAGGTTCTGGAAGCTCACCGTGGCGGTGCCGAGCGCGCGCTGGAACAGCTCCGCCTCGGCGCGCGGCGGCCCCTTGGGCCCGTAGGCGAAGCTCTTGCGGCGCAGGAACTGCTCCGCCAGCTCCTCCTCCGAGTTCCAGCGCCCGCTGTCGATGAGCAGGTTGACGTTGGAACCGTAGGCGCCATCGGCGTTGCTGAAGACGCGGAGCGCGGCCGTCTCGAGGTCGCAGCCGGTTTCCCGCACGGTCTCGAGGGCGTGCTTGCGGACGAAGTTCCGCTCGGCCGGCTCGTCCGCCTGCGCCGCGAGGAGCGCCGCCTCGGCGAGGAGGCTCGTCTGCAGCGGGAGCAGGTCGCGGAAGATGCCGGAGAGCGTGAGCACCACGTCGATGCGCGGCCGGCCCAGCTGCGCCAGCGGCACCAGCCGCGCGCCGACCAGGCGGCCCACGCCGTCGAACCGCGGCGCCGCACCGAGGAGCGCCAGCGCGATGGCCAGCGGCGTCCCCTCGGTCTTCATGTTGTCCGTGCCCCAGAGGACCATGGCGATGGTCTCGGGCAGCGCGCCCTCGCGCTCGGTGGCCTGCGCCAGCAGCTGGGCTGCGCGTCGCTGTCCCTCGAGGACAGCGAACGCGCTCGGGACGCGGTAGGGGTCGAAGCCGTAGAGGTTCCGGCCGGTGGGCAGCACCTGGGGCGTCCGGAGCAGGTCGCCGCCGGGCGCCGGGGGGACGAACCGCGCGTCGAGCGCGCGGAGGATGCCGGGGATCTCGTGGTCCTCGCTCAGCAGCTCCGCCGCCCGCTCCAGGGCCGGGCCGGTGGTGCCCGCCGCCTCGAGCGCCTGCAGCGTGCCGTGTAGTGCCTCGCCCGTCATCGGTTCGCCCACGGTGTGGAGGCCGAGCGGGATCAGCGCGTACTCGAGCTCCAGCAGGCTGGCGCGGACCCGTTCGACTTCCCGGTCGATGGCCTCGGGCGCCCAGGCCGGCTCCGCCTTGGCCAGCTCGAGCCCGGCCGCTTCCTGCTGCAGCAGCCCCGCCAGCGTGGCGCGCTCGCCCGCCTGGTCCGGCCCGGTGGCGCGGAAGCGGTCGAGCGTGGCCTTGAGCTCCGCCAGCTTCCGGTAGAGGCCTGCGTTGGAGAGCGGCGGTGTCAGGTAGGACACGAGCGTCGCGGCCCCGCGCCGCTTGGCGAGGGTGCCTTCCGACGAGTTGTTGGAGGCGTAGAGATAGACGTTCGGCAGGTCGCCGATGAGCCGCTCGGGCCAGCACTGGGCCGAGAGGCCCACCTGCTTGCCCGGCATGAACTCGAGCGCGCCGTGGGTCCCGAAGTGCAGCACCGCGTCCGCGCCGTAGTCCTCGCGCAGCCAGCGGTAGAAGTTCATGAAGGCGTGCGTCGGCGCGAAGTTCCCCTCGAAGAGGAGCCGCATCGGGTCGCCTTCCCACCCGAAGGCGGGCTGCACCCCGACGAACACGTTCCCGAACTGCTTGCCGAGGACAAAGAGCGAGCGCCCGTCGGTGAGCTGCTTCCCCGGCGCCGGGCCCCAGACCTTCTCGAGGTCGGCGAGGTGGCGTTCCTTCCGCACGTGCTCGTCGGCCGGGACCTGCGCGTGCACGTTGGCCGGCATGC
>JBGAOL010000157.1:1554-8837 GCA_044221825.1 Gemmatimonadales bacterium | reverse complement strand
CCTCGGCCTCGATCTCCAGGGCGCGCAGCACCGCCGCCGTGTCGGTCGAGAAGTACGGGTTCCCCGTGCCACCCGCAAAGATAACCAGCCGCCCCTTTTCCATGTGGCGCAGCGCCCGGCGCCGGATGTAGGGTTCGGCCAGCGATTCCATGCGGATGGCCGTCATCACGCGGGTCTGGACGCCCTTGCCCTCCAGGATGTCCTGGACGGCGAGGGCGTTGATGACCGTCGCCAGCATCCCCATGTAGTCGGCCGACACCCGGTCGAGCCCCTGCTGGCTGGCGCTGGTGCCGCGGAGGATGTTCCCGCCGCCCACCACCACCGACAGCTGCACGCCCCGGCTGTGCACCGTGAGCAGCTCCTCGGCGAAGGCGCCCACCACCTTGTAGTCGAGGCCGTAGCCCTTCTCCCCGGCCAGCGCCTCGCCGGAGAGCTTGAGCAGCGCCCGGGCGTAGGGCCGGCGCATTACTCGCCGACCTTGAAGCGGGCGAAGCGCCGGACCGCGATCTCGCCGCCGGCCGCCTTGCTCGCGGCCTTCACCAGCTCGGCCACCGTCTGCTTGTCGTCCTTCACGAACGGCTGGCCGAGGAGGGTGCGCTCCGCGATGAACTTGCGGACCTTGCCGTCCACGATCTTGCCGCGGATGGCCTCGGGCTTCCCTTCCTGCGCCACCTGCTCCTCGGCGATGCGGCGCTCGCGCGCAATCGTGTCCGCCGGGATGTCGCTCTCGCCCACGCCCATCGGGTCCATCGACGCGATGTGGAAGCCGAGCTCGCGGCCCAGCCCCGTGAGCGCCTCGCCCGCCGGGCCCTCGAGGTCGATGAGGACGCCCAGCATGTTGTTGAAGTGCAGGTACGTGGTCACCGCGCCCTTCGGCTGGGTGAGGCGCGCCACGCGCTTGAGCGCCATGGCCTCGCCCGTCTTGCCCGACACTTCCTTGACCGCCTCGCCCACGGTGCTGCTGCGGAACGGCTGGCCCTCGATGGCGGTGCCCGCGTGCGCGCCCTGCGGCGCCTGCGCCAGGGCATGCTTGGCCAGGTCCTTGGCCAGCGCGATGAAGTCGGCGTTCTTGGCCACGAAGTCGGTCTCGCAGTTGAGCTCGATCATGGCGGCATCGTGCCCGTCCGCCGAGGTCTCGATCACCACGAGGCCCTGCGACGCGCTCCGGTCACTGCGCTTCTCGGCCTTGGCGATGCCCTTCTTGCGGAGGATCTCGCCCGCCTTCTCCATGTCGCCGTCGGCCTCCTGCAGGGCGGCCTTGCAGTCCATCATGCCCGCGCCCGTCCGGGCCCGGAGCTCCGCCACGTCCTTCGCCGAGATCGCCTTCGCCGTCATTGTCTGCCTCTTCCTGGGTTGAGGACCGCGGGACTGTGCCCGCCGGCCCGCCTGCACTGCCTTATAGGAAGCCGCCGTCCGGGGCCACAGGGCCGGGGACGGCGGCGCGCTACACTCGGGGAGCCTACGCGAGACTCAGGCGTCGGTGTCCGCCGCCGGCTCAGCGCCGCCCTCTTCGTCGTGCTTGAGCCGGGCCGCGATGGCCTCCGGCTTCGGCCGCCGCTTGCGGCGGGGCCGGCGCTTCTTGCGGTCCTCGGGGTCGCCCTCGGAGCCGCCGTCGGTGCTGTAGGTCTCCGCATCGCCGTCCTCGGCCGCCTCACGGATCGGCGACTGGGCGCGGGCCTCACGGATCACCTCGGCGAGCGACGCCGTGATGAGCGAGACCGACCGGATCGCGTCGTCGTTGCCCGGGATCGGTACCGTGATGACGTCCGGGTCCGCGTTGGTGTCCACGATGGCCACCACCGGGATGCCCAGCTTGTTGGCCTCCTGGACCGCGATCTTCTCCTTCTTGGCATCCACCACGAACAGCGCGCCCGGCAGGCGGCCCATGGTCTTGATGCCCTCGAGGTTCCGCAGGAGCTTTTCCTTCTCGCGCTCGAAGAGCAGCTGCTCCTTCTTGGTGTAGTTGGCAAACTCGCCCTCGGCCGCGCCCTGCTCCAGGTCCCGCAGGCGCTTGATCTGGCGCTTGATGGTCTGGAAGTTGGTCAGCATGCCGCCGAGCCAGCGCTCGGTCACCCAGAAGGAGGCGCAGTTGGCCGCCTCGGCCTGGACGATGCCCTTGAGCTGCTTCTTGGTGCAGACGAAGAGCACGCCCTCGCCCCGCAGCACGACGTTCTTGAGCAGTTCCTGCGCCTGCAGGAGCTGCCGCTGCGTCTTCTGGAGGTCGATGATGTAGATCCCCGAACGCTCCGCGAAGATGAAGCGGCGCATCTTGGGGTTCCAGCGGCGGGTCTGGTGGCCGAAGTGAACGCCGGCCTCGAGGAGGTCCTGAATCTGCGGCTGAGCCATCGGGTACGTCGGTCCTTTCGCGCCCCAGGTGGGGTCGCTGTGGGGTTGAGTCGTCCGTCGCGTTCGTCTCCACGCCCAACCCGGGAGGGCACCCGGGCGTGGATCCCGCGACGTGCGGGGTCGGCGCGCCCACGGCGGGCGCGCCGGTCAAGCGCCTAGCGCTTGGAGAACTGGAACCGCTTGCGGGCGCCGGCGCGGCCCGGCTTCTTGCGCTCGACGGCGCGCGGGTCGCGGGTCAGGAGCCCGTTCTGGCGCAGCTTGCCGCGGTGCTGGGCATCCGCCTCCACCAGCGCCCGGGCAATGGCGAGGCGCATGGCCCCGGCCTGGCCCGACTGCCCGCCCCCCTCCACGTGCGCCTTCACGTCGAACGCGCCGAGGGTGTCGGTGCTCGAGAACGACTGCTGGATGTGCTGCACCAGCGAGGGCCGCGGGAAGTAGTCGCCGAGGGTCCGGCCGTTCACGTCCCACTTGCCGGTGCCGGGGGTCAGGTACACCCGGGCCACGCTCGTCTTGCGGCGGCCAACGGCCTGCCAGCGGAATTCGGGCTTGCCGCTCATCTCACGCCTTCGGGGTCACGGAGTAGGGCACGGGCTGCTGAGCCTGGTGCGGATGGGTGGCACCAGCGTAGACCTTCAGCTTGGTGCGCAGCTTCTGCTTGCTGAGCGAGTTCTTCGGGAGCATGCCGAACACGGCGTGCTCGATGACCCGCTCGGGGTGCGCCCCCTGCAGCAGGTTCTTCACCGGCGTGTAGCGCTCGTGGCCCATGTAGCCGGTGTGCCGGAAGTGGCGCTTCTGCTCGAGCTTGCGCCCGGTCAGCTTCACCTTCTCGGCGTTGATCACGACCACGAAGTCCCCGCCGTCCATGTGGGGAGTGAAGGTCGGCTTGTGCTTCCCGCGGATGAGCTGCGCGACGCGGCTGGCGAGCCGGCCGAGCGGCACATCCTGGGCATCCACCACATGCCACTGGTGGGTGATATCGGACGGCTTGGCAGAGAACGTGGTCGTCATCGGACTAGAAATCCCAGCTTGGGCCCATGAAGTACACAGACTTGAAACCTAGCCCCGGGGAAGGGGTTAGGTCAAGGGAGCACCCGCGAACTCCACCAGCACCTGCCCTTTCTCCACCGCCTGCCCCGGCTGGACCCCCACCCGGGCCACCGTCGCGGGCCCGCTGGCCCGGAGCTCGTTCTCCATCTTCATGGCCTCGAGCACCAGCAGCCCCTGCCCCGCCGCCACCGCCTGTCCCTCGGTCACCAGCACCCGGACCACGAGGCCCGGCATCGGCGCCTTGAGCTGCACCGGCCCCGACCCGCCCCGGGCGGCCGTCAGGCTCCGGATGTGCCGGGTGCGCTCGTCGATCACCTCGGCCTCCACCCGGGTGCCCCGGACCGAGAGGGCCCACTCCCCCGGAGCCCCGGCTTCGACCGCCAGCGTCAGCGACCGGCCATCTGCCAGCAGGTGCCGGAGCGGCGTCGCCGGAAGGCGGCTGAGGTGGGCGGAGTAGCTCCGGCCGTCCACCACCACCCGCTCCCCGTCCACCTCCACGAGGATCTCCCGGCCCGCCACCCGGACGTAGTACTTCATGCCGCCTCCAGGAGGACCACGGTCTCCACATGCGCGGTCTGCGGGAAGAGGTCGAAGGGCTGGACACTCGTCACCCGGTAGCCGGTGCCGCGCCGTACCGGCACGTCCAAGCCGGGGAAGCAGAGGCGGTTGAGGTCCCGCGCCAGCGTGGCGGGGTCACAGGAGACATAGGCGATCCGGGCGGGCCCCCGGGCCAGCAGTTCCCGCGTCACCGCCGCTTCCATCCCGCCCCGCGGTGGGTTGGCGATCACGGCCGCGGGATCGCGGAGCGACGCCACCACGTCCTCGACCTTCCCCACATGCCGGATCACGCCCGCCGGTTCCGGGCGCTGGCTCTCCTCGCGGCCCGGGCGAGGGGCGTGCCCCCGCCGCGCACCGACCTCCACGGCCCGCCGGTCCGCCTCCACGCTCTCCACCGTGGCGCCGCCGGCCACCAGCGCGTCGGTGGCCTCCCCGATGCCCGCGTAGAGGTCCCAGACGTGGGCGCCGCGCACCTCGCCGAGCGCGGCGAGGGCATGGGCACGGATCCGGTCGCCCAGGGCGGGATGGACCTGCTCGAAGACCGTCGCGGGGAAGGCCTCGCGGTCGCCGCCCACCACCCGCGGGGCACCGCCCTCGGGCTGCCACCAGACGGCCGCAGCCACGCCGGCGCCGGACAGCCGCTCGTGCAGCGCCTTGCCCTTGCTCCAGGCCTGCTTGCCCGTCGCCTTCACTACCAGGTGCAGCCCGCCGGTGCGGTCCGTGCGCAGCACGAGCGCCGTGGTGTCGGGCGGGAGCAGCTGGAGCTGGGTGCGGAGCACGCGCCAGAGCGCCATCAGCGGCTCCGCCGCGATGTGGCAGTGCTCCAGGTCGAAGACGCGATCAGGCCGGTCCACCGGATGGAATCCCGCAAAGCGACGCCCCGGGCCCGGCGTCAGCGTGATCCGGCTGCGGTAGTGCCAGTCGGCTTCACTCGCCACCACCGGCGGCACCGGCACGTCGAGCCGCCCGATCCGGGCCAGCGCATCCGCCACGAGGCCGCGCTTGAGCTCCCGCTGCCGCGCCGGCTCCAGGTGCTGCAGCTGGCAGCCACCGCAATCGTCCCGCGTGTAGTGCGGGCAGGGCGGCGTCACGCGGCCCGGCCCCGCCTCCTCCAGCGTGGCGATGCGGGCCCGCGCGTAGCGGCTGAAGGTGCGCAGCTGCCCGAGCCGCACCCGGTCCCCCGGCGCGGTGCGGGGCACGAAGGTGGCCCGGCCATCCGCCAGGCGCGCCACGCCGTCGCCGCCGGCGGCCAGGCGTTCAATGGTCACCACCTCCGCCGCCTCACTCACCGCAGGCCCTCGCGGCGGGCGGCCAGCAGCCACGCGCTCGACGCGGCGGGGACGCCGTTGGCCGCCGCGGCGGGCCGCCGCCGAGTACGGGCCTCATCCTCGGCGAGCGCCGCGGCCACTGCGAGGTCGAGGAGCACCCCCTCGTCGCCGGGGGGCTCGAGCAGGTCGGGGCGGCGGTCCAGGAACTGGCTGTCGATGGCCCCCGCCACGAACGCGGGATCGTCGAGCAGGCGCAGGTGGAAAGCCTGATTGGTCGCCACGCCCACCAGCGCCATCTCCCCCAGTGCCACCTTCATCCGCGCAATGGCCTCGGCCCGTGTCGGCGCCCAGACGATGGCCTTGCCGAGGAGCGAGTCGTAGAAGAGCGTCACCTCGTTGCCCGCGGTGAAGCCGCCGTCCCAGCGGACACCGGGGCCGGAGGGCGCGCGCAGGAACTCGATCCGGCCGGTGGACGGCAGGAAGCCATTGGCCGGGTCTTCACTGGTGATGCGGCACTCGATGGACCAGCCGCGTGGCGTCAGCGGCCCCCGCGGGAGGGACATGGGCCGGCCCTGCGCGATGCGCAGTTGCTCCCGCACCAGGTCCACGCCGTAGACCAGCTCCGTGACCGGATGTTCCACCTGGATGCGGGTGTTCATCTCCAGGAAGTAGAACGCCCCGTCGGCGGCGAGGAGGAACTCGCACGTCCCCGCGCTCCGGTACCCGACCGCCTGCGCGGCCGCGACGGCCGCCTGCCCCATCTGCTCCCGAAGCGCCGGCGTCACCGCCACGCTCGGCGCCTCCTCCACCAGCTTCTGGTGGCGACGCTGCACCGAGCATTCACGTTCACCGAGGTGCACGGTGCGCTCGTGGTCGGCCAGCACCTGGATCTCGACGTGCCGGGGCCGCTCGATGTACTTCTCGAGGTAGACGCTCGGGTCCCCGAAGGCCTTCCGCGCCTCGCTCGCCGCCGTCTCCAGGGCGCCCGCCAGGTCCTTCGCCTCCCGCACCACGCGCATGCCCTTCCCGCCGCCGCCCGCCGCCGCCTTCACCAGCACCGGATAGCCGATCTCCTCGGCGGCCCGCGCCGCGACCGCCGGGTCGGTCACCGGCACCGTGAGCCCGGGGACGATCGGCACCTTCGCCTCCGCCATGCGGCGGCGCGCCTCGGTCTTGTCGCCCATGGCGGTGATGGCGGTGGCGGGCGGGCCGATGAACACGAGCCCGGCGTCCACGACCGCCTGCGCGAACGCCGCCCGCTCCGCCAGGAAGCCGTAGCCCGGGTGGATGGCGCCGGCACCGGTGGCCTGCGCCGCCGCGACGAGCTTGTCGATGCGGAGGTAACTCTCCCCGGGCGCCGGGGCGCCGAGCGCCACGGCGTAGTCGGCGGCGCGGACGTGGGGGGAGGTGCGGTCGGCGTCGGAGTAGACGGCCACCGCCTCGAGCCCTTCCTCGTGGCAGGCGCGGATGACGCGCAGGGCGATCTCGCCGCGATTGGCGACGAGCACACGCTGGAACGGGGCCATCAGGGTCGGCGGGGTGGTGCGGAGGTCAGTCGCCGCAGGCGGAGCGGGTGCGTTCGCCGAACGGGCTGAGGAGGGAGACGCAGAGCACGCGGTTCCGGCGCGCCGCCTGCTGGTACTCGGCGAGCACGGCGCGGGTGAGGGCGTTGGGCTGGCTCAGGTGCGCGCTGGCGAGCTCGGTGATGGTGAGCGGCTGCGGCAGCTCCGCCGCCGCCGGCCCGGCCACCTGCAGCAGGCGGTGGGTCACGAGCGCCTTGTGGGGCGCGTAGCTCGCCGGCACGGCCGGCGTGAGGCAGACCGGCCGGCGCGCGGCCACCTCGGTGAGGGCGACGTCCACCGGGAGCACCGGCTGGATCTCGAGCGCCGTCGCCATGCGGGCCCGGTATACCGAGTCCTCGCCGTACAGCGCCGGGAGGAGCAGCACCAGGTCACCGCGCTCGCCGCCGGAGATGGTCACGGTCCAGACGCCCACCGTCTCCACGTCGTTTCCCGTCACCATCACGCCGCCCAGGGGGCAGGACGCCACCAGGTTGCGGCCGAG
>JBGAOL010000157.1:0-1504 GCA_044221825.1 Gemmatimonadales bacterium | reverse complement strand
TCCACCACGGAGCGGAGCATGCGGCTGGAATCGCTGGGGAGGCGGAGCGACTGGTCGAGCGCGGTGGCGGCGAAGTCGAGGAAGAGCGACGCGGGCGACTCCTCGATATGGCCCTCGCGGTGCCAGTCGCGGGCGTCGAGGAGGTAGAAGCGGCCGAGTTCCAGCCAGGCGCCCGCGTCGTCCGGGGCGGTGGCGAGGTAGCGGCCCAGCAGCTCGGTGGCCTGCCCCCGCTGGCCGCTGCCCGCGAGGGCGGCGGCCCGCGGCGCGATGCCCGGATCCACGGCCGCCTGCGCGAGGAGCGCAGCCGGCAGCAGGAGCGAAGTCGCGAGGGCGGTGAGCCGCCCGGGGCTGGGGAACCGCATGAGAGTCCTAAGCTACGGCGCGGTACGGGGATGCGCTAGGGTTGGCAGCGCCGGCCGCGGCCGCCAGGGCGACCGCAGCCGGCGGTGCCCGCCCGTCAGAACGCCGCCGCGAGCATCGCGGTGAGCAGCTGGTCGCCATCCGCGGGCTTCGGATCGTACGCGTCACCGGAGCGGAAGGTGTAGTTCAGCTGGAACTGCACGTTCTGGTGCAGGTGGTAGATCCCGCCGACCGTCAGCGCGCGGTCGGTATGGTTGCTGGCCGCGCCGTTGTCACCCTGGCGGTAGGCGAGGAGCACGGAGCCGCGGGCGGGCAGGACGCCGAGCTCACCGGCCACCGCCAGCGCCCTGCGGTCGCGCGGGCCGCCGTTGAAGAAGTTGGGATCGTCCCCCGGCTCCGAGGCCGCCGAGGTGGCGTAGCTCGCATACACGGCGAGGGGCATCGTGCCGACGGTGCCGTGCGCCTGCCCGTCGACGGCCCACGCCTTGGTGGCGGTCGTGGTGACCGTGGCGGTGCCGCCGCCGTCGTCGATCCGGGTGCTCCCCATCCAGAGGGCGCCGCCCAGGCCGAGCTCCCACGTGCCGACCTTCGGCATCCACGCCGCGCGCGCGTAGGTGGAACGCGGCAGTGGTGCCGCCTGGCCCGCGGCGGTGGGCAGGTGGACTGGGGACCAGACGGTGAAGTTGGCGAAGAAGCTGGCGTTACCCACGACGAAGGCCGCCCCCGACGCCGGGGAATCCGTGCCGACGTACTGCTGGGCCGAGAACTCCGTACGGTGCTCCATGAAGCGGATGTTGCGCACCGCGCCGGTGCTCAGCAGCTCGAAGCCGTAGGAGACGCCGAGCCCGTCCGTGGTGAACGGCACCACCGAGGCCCGGACCCGCCCGAGCTGGTAGCTGAACGGCATCTTGAAGCCCGCGAGCACCGGCGCGTCGTTGCCGGGCAGCTGGCCCTCGAGGAGGAACCCGATGTTGGGGCTCACCCGCCCTGCGATCAGGAGTGCGAACTCGTCGGGGAACTGGATCTCGCCCGAGTTGGTGGTGCGCACGTTCCCCGCGTCGTCGCCGTTGGTCTTCTGGATGCGGAGCTTGGTGTAGATCGAGGCGTTGAGGCCCGCCGGCAGCGAGAGCCGGGAGCCCTGCAC
>JBGAOL010000156.1:0-8861 GCA_044221825.1 Gemmatimonadales bacterium | reverse complement strand
CCTCGCGGTCCGCTGGCTCCCGTTCCGCCTCTTCGCACGCTCGAGCGGCGAGCTCCTCGCCTCGCCCGACGCCTATGCCCGCATCCCGGCGCCCGCGGTCCCCACCACCGTCATCGCCGGCACGGCGGGCCTCCGCCTGCTCGGTCGCCCCTTCGGCGCCGAGCCGCACGACGGCTTCGTGGCCGTGAGCGAGACCCGCCTCACGGGCGGCCGCGAGCTCCTGCTGCCGGTGGCGCACACCTTCATGATGAACGATCGTCGGCTCCACGCCGAAGTGCTCGCCATCCTGGAGGGCGCCGGCCCCTGACCTCCTCGGGCGCACTGCTGCAATCCCGCCATTCACCTCCCGGGCAGTAGCGTCTGCCGCCGGGCCCCGCCTATGGTGAACGGTGCCGACGCGTGCCGCCCTCGTCCTCGCCTGTGCCGCCCTCCTCGCGGGCGCCGTGGCCCCGCTCCCCGCGCAGGGGCCCGCCGTCGCCGACACCCTCCGTCTTTCCCTGGCCGACGTCCTCGCGCAGGTGCGCGCCGAGCATCCCGCCTGGCGCACCGGGCGCGCCCGCATCCGCTCGGCCGAGGCGCGCGCGCAGGAGCGGAGCAGCTTCCCCGACCCGCGCGTCTCGGTCTCGCCCCAGTCCGTCACCGAGGTGCGGCTCGAGCTGCTGCAGCCGTTCCGCTGGCCCTGGGAAACCAACGCCCTCCGCGGCGTGGGCCGCCGCGAGGTGGCGGGCATCAGGGCCGGCGTCGAAGCGGGGCGGCGCGACGTGCTCCTGCAGGCGGCGGTCCGCTTCGTGGACGGACTCCGCAGTCTGGCCGACTTCCGGCTGGCGCAGGAGCACGAGGCACTGGCCCGCCGCGCCGCCGAGCGCCTCATCCCCTCCGACACCACGCTCGCCGCCACCGACCTCGCCGCGCTGCAGGCCCAGGTGGCCCTCGACGAGGCCGAACGCGCCACGGTGCGCGCTCGCCTGCAGCACAACCTCAACCAGTCACGCCTCGCCGTGGCCCTCGGCCAGGAACCCGCCACCTTCGTGATCTTCGAGGGCACGCTCGCCGAGGTGGCCCCGCTGACCACCCCGGAGGCGGCCCTCCAGAGCGCCCTCGCCACCGATCCCGGCACGCTGGGGCTCGAGCAGCAGGCGCACCGCGCCGATGAGGAAGCGCGGCTGGCGCGCATCCGGCGCTGGCCCTCCTTCGAGCTCGGCCCCGCCGTCACCCTCGGCGACCGCAACCGTCTCGGCGTGGCCGTGGGCATCAACATCCCCGTCTGGAACCGCCAGCGCGCCGCCCTCCGCGCCGCGAGCGCCGACAAGGACACCGCCACGGCCCAGATGGAAGTCCGCCGCCGCGAGGTGTCCCTGCAGGTCACCGAGGCGCTCACCATCCTCACCCGGACCCGCACCGAACTGGCGCTCCTGCGCGACGGCGACCTGGTCCGCGCCCGCCGTGCCACCGAACTGGCGGAGCGCGCCGCGGGGCAGGGCGGCACCTACGCGCTGGCCTGGCTCCTCGCCATCCGCGCCTACGGCGAGGCGCGGAGCGCCGAGCTCGAACTCGAATGGCAGGCCGCACAGGCGCGCGTCCTGCTGCGGAGCCTCACCGGCAGCCTCATCATCGAGGCGGATGGTCCTGAGGCGCCAGCGCCAATGACGGGGAGTCCCTGGCCGCCGTGACGGTGGTCCGCGACGCTCGGCCCGCGCCGGGAATCGCCCCTGCAGACCCGACGATCGGACCCATGCTCGCCCGCCTCGACGATCCCCGCGACACCCGCGCCGCCCTGCTCTCCCTCCTCCCCACCTGCGGCACCCTCGCGGGCATCGGCGTGGGCCTCGCGGGCATCGTCAACGCCCGCGCCGGGGGCCGTTCCGCCACCCTCGCCGATGAGTTCCTGCTGCTTTCCGCCCTCGGCTTCCTGGTCGACTGCTACCTCATCTTCTTCGCCATGCGCCACCTCGACGCGCGCTGGGCGCCCCGCCTGCTGCGCGGCATCGACGCCGTCTTCCTCGCCGCGCTCACCCTGATCGTCTTCTCGGGCTTCGCGGTGGTGTACGAGTTCATCTGAGGGCTCCCGGCCCGCGCCACCGCGCCCCGGATTGCCTGTCACGAGTGGACGCGTGGAGCCGGCGGCGCTACCTTGACGCACGCCGGTGATCCCATGCCGCGCCGCCCACGCCCCCGGATGAGCCCCATGCGCCCCCTCCCCCTCGCCGTCCTCGGCCTGCTCACGGCCTGCGCCCCCAGCCTGCAGCTGCCCGCCGTGGCCCCCGACAACCGCTGGGCCGACTCCACGGCCGGCTGGACTCTGCCCGCCACCTTCGCCACCGCCAGCCCCTACGGCTACGCCCTCCGGCGCGACCAGGACCGCGCCCGCACCTCCACCCGGCTCGCCGTCACCACCCATCGCGGCGTCTACACCGGCTGGGTCCAGCGTCCCCAGATCACGTTCTACGCCCAGTTCGAGGGCAGCACGCCCCGCCATGCGCCCGCCACCATCGCCCTGCTGTTCCGGACTCTCGAGCCGGAGGCACTGAGCAGCACCTGGCTCGTGCTCGGGTGCCGCGGGACGGCGGACACGGTGCCCGTGGTGCCCCGCTCGGTGGCCCAGCGCACCGGCAGCACCAGTTCCCACTTCCTCACCTACCATCTTCCCCTCGCCGCCGTGGCCCACTTCGCCGCCTGCACCGAGGCGAGCCTCGCCGTGGGCCAGCTGCACGAGGGATTCTTCCCCGACCAGCTCGGCGCCCTGCAGGTGCTGCTCCGCGCCGTCACCCCGGCGCCCCCCACCGCGGGTCCCTGACACCCACGGCGGGGCATCTGGGGCTCGCGCACCCCGCTGGCGCCCGGGAGTCCCACGCGTACCTTTGCCCGGTGCGCGACCTGACCGGACCTTCTCCCCCCGAGGCGCCCGTGAACACCTGCTCCCTCTGCATCACCGAGAACCACCCGGACGCCGTCGTCTGCAAGGCCTGCGGGGCCACCAAGGTGGTGCAGGCCAAGGCCGGGATCCTGCGGGGCATCGCGATCCTCGGCCTGTCCATGTTCGGCGTGCTGCTGCTGTTCCCGGGGCGCTACCTCCTGGGCTTCGGGTTCATCGCCGCGGCGGTGCTCGTGGCCCGGACCTCGCCGTCGCAGGTCGTCTGGATGCGCAAGGTCTGATCCGTTTCCACGCTCCTCGCACCGATCCCCGTCCCTGATGGCCTTCTTCGCGATCGCGCTCGTCATCCTCGGCAACATCATTTATCACCTGGGGCAGCGCGCCATCCCGCGGGAGGCCAACGCCGTGGTGGCCACGCTCGCCGCCTACGTGGTGGCGCTCCTCGCCACGCTGGCCATGGTGCCGGTGCTGGCGCGCGGCGTCCCGCTCGGCGGCGCCTGGCGCACGCTCAACGCCAGCACCCTCGCGGTGGGCGTCGGCATCGTGGCCATCGAGCTGGGCTTCCTGCTGGCCTACCGCGCCGGCCTCGTCATCAGTACCGCCTCCATCACCGCCAACGCCGCCGTGGCCGTGCTGCTGCTCCTCATCGGGGCCCTCGCCTTCAAGGAGCCGGTCACGCTCGCTCGCGCCGCCGGCATCGGCTTCTGCCTCGTGGGGCTCTAGCTCATCACCCGGCCCTGACGCCGCCACACCCGCCACCATGACCCTCGCCGCCCGCCTCGCCGCCCACCGCGCCGTGCCGTTCCCGCCCGAGGCCACCCGCGTGGAGCTGGTGGGCGTGGACCTCGAGCGCCTCGACGCCGACCTCACCGCGCTGGTGGCGCAGCTCGCCGCCGGCACCCCGCTCGACGCACCCGCCACCACGCTGCTCACGCGACTGCGGGCCGAGCTGGCGCGCGTCATCCCCCAGATGCCGGACGAGGTGGCGGCGTACTTCGTGGAGCTGGCGGAGCTCGCCGCCTCGGCATGCCCGTGAAGCCCGCCTCTGCCGGTGCCCCCGGGCCCGCCGTCCGTGCCGCCCGCCTCGTGCTCGCCCTCCTCCTGCCGGGAGCGGCACCCCTCGGCGCCCAGGTGCCGGCCTTCGAGCCCGCGCGTCTGGTGTTCGGCACCGACTCCATGACCATCAGCATGGTGCGGGAAGGCACGCTGATCGCCGCCGGCATGCTCTGGGACGAACTCACCCTGGTCCCGCTCCCGGGCGGCGGCCAGGGGATCCGTCGCGTGTACCGCACCGTCAATCGCCTATTCGGCGACCACCTCGACACGACCGTTGCGACCGTGCCGGCGCTCGCCATGGTCGCCCGTCGAAGCATGTCCCGCATCCTGACCGACAGCGTCGTCGCCGTCGGCGACAGCCTGCTCGGGTGGGAATCCATGTACGGCGCGCCGGTGCGCGAGGTGCGGCGCCAGCTTCCGCCTGGCACCATCGACAGCGAGCACTTCGACTTGCTGGTGCGCACCCACGCGTGGGCTCCCGGGGCGCGGTTCGCCGTACGCGCGTTCCTCTCCGGCCAGGACTCGCTATCGACCCTGACGGCGGCCTATGGCGGCGAGGAGACCCTGCGCCAGCGTGACGGCATCGAGACCGCCACCTGGCGGATCGAGGCCACCTTCGCCTCGCTCACGGTGACGTTCTGGGTGGACCAGCGCACCCGCGCGATGGTCAAGGAAGTAATCGTGATCTCGCCGGAAATCAGGATGCTGATGGTGCGGTGACGGGCCAGCGAGGGCCCGGCGCGGGAACGCGTGAAGCGGGCGGGGCATACGTGAGGGAAACCACCCCCGGAGCCGGCATGCACGTCATCCACCAGCAGGACCTCCCCTTCGCCGGGATGTCCCACCACTTCATCGGCCGGGACCACGGCGTCCAGGTCTCCGCCTACCTCGTCACCTCGGCGCCCGGCCGCCGGACCCGGCTCCACCGCCACCCCTACGACGAGATCGTCTTTGTCCGCGAGGGCCGTGGCCGCTGGCGCGTCGACGACGAGGAACGCGACGCCGGCCCCGGCGACATCCTCGTCGTCAAGGCCGGCCAGGTCCACATGTTCACCAACACCGGCGACGTCCCCCTGGTCCAGCTCGACGTGCACGTGAGCCCCGAGTTCATCCAGGAAGACCTCGACTGAGGCTCACCGGCCACCGCACCGGCCGCCAGGTCCCGTCCGTCACGCGTTTGTGACCTTGCCGTGCCCTGTTCAATACTCGGCCACGCATGATTGCCTGAGGTTCGCGCCCGCCCGGTCACGGCCGGGGCACGGGATACCCTCTCCCTTCATCACGAGTGCCGCATGATCCGGTCACGCCTCCTCCGCGCCGGCTTCCTCCTCGGCGTGGGCGCCACCCTCCTGCCCGCGTGCACCGGCCTCGTGGCCGGGCCAACCACGCAGTTCGCGGCCACCGTGCCGGTGCGCCCCGACTCCGCCTGGAACCGCCTCCGCCGCGGGGTGAGCGCCGAGGTGATGAGCATCCAGCTCGTGGACTCGCTGCAGGGCGTCCTGCAGGCCCGGCGCATGCCCAAGGTCACCGCGGAGCCGGAGGCCCTCGAGCGCTGCCACATCCTCCTCGACCTCAAGCTCACCCCCATGGGCGACAGCACCGGCTTCGCCTGGGTGACCCAGTGGGTGGCCCCCACCCAGCTCGCGGGGCGGCAGCCGCCGATCTGCGAGCGGGAACGCGCCCAGCTGGTGGAGCGCATCCAGCTCACCATCGAGCCGCCAGCCCCCTGACCGGCGCACGACGGGGTGGGCGCCCGCGTCCACCCCGTCAGCGGCACGCCGACCGCCTCCCGCCCTCGCCGCCGGTTAGGGCCACACGCGCCACACGGTCACGTCCTGCGTACCCGCGCCCGAGACGCTGCGGCCCGCCACCACCAGCCGTCCCGCGGCATCGAGCACCACGCCGCGCGCGCCGTCGTTCCCGTTCCCGCCCGCGGCACCGTCCTGCACCAGGAATCCCGTGCCGTTGAAGTGGCCGTCGAGGGCGCCGGCCGCCGTGAAGTGCCAGGTCACCATGTCCTGGTTGCCGGCCGCGTTGCCGCTCTCGCCCACCAGGTAGGCGCCGCCCAGGGCGTCGGCGATCACGTCGCGGCCCGTGTCCGTGCCGGTGCCGCCCGCGGTGCCGCCCACCACGTGATAGCCCGTGCCATGAAAGCCGGGGTCCAGCGCGCCCGACGCGGTGAGCCGCCAGAGGGCCGCGTCGTCGCCGCCGCCGGCGCTCGGGCTCCAGCCGGCCACGTAGATGCTGTTGCCGCTGAAGGCGACGGTGCGGCCCACGTCGTTGCCGCTCCCCCCCCCGGCGTTGTCGTGCGTCATCCAGCCGGTGCCGTTGAAGGCGGCGTCGAGGGTGCCGTCATCCAGGAAGCGCCAGACCGTCATGTCCTGGTTGCCGGCGGCGTTGCTGCTGTAGCCCGCCATCACGATCCGGCCCGCGCCATCCACCGCCACCCCGACGCCGATGTCCTCCCCGGTGGCCGCGCCGCTCCCCGCGGAGTAGTTCTGCGTCACGAGCCCGTCGCCGCCGAAGCTCGAGTCGGGGACGCCGGCACTGGTGAAGCGCCACAGGGCCGCGTCCCAGTCGAAGCCGTTCCACGCGAAGCCCGACACCAGTACCCGTCCGCTCCCGTCCAGCGCCACGCCCACCCCGCCCGCCTGCGGCGAGGTCAGCCGCGCCAGCCCGCCGGTGCCGAAGCTCCCGTCAGGCACGCCGCCCGCGGTGAAGCGCCACACCGCGACACCCCAGATGCCGTGCGCGTCGATGTCGTACCCCGCGGCCACGATCCGGCCCGTGCCGTCCACGGCCACCGCCGTGCCCACCACCTCGGGCAGGAAGGTGTCCGCCACCACCTCGCCGGCGGAGAAGGCCTGCCCGCCGCTGCCGAAGCCGCCGTCGAGTGCCCCGGTCGAGTCCACCATCCAGAGCCCGAGCTCCAGCGCCCCGGTGGCCCCGTTCCGCGAGTGGCCCACCACCACGATCCGCCCATTGCCGGCCAGCGCCAGCTCGTTGCCCGAGTCGTCGAGCCCGCTCCCCCGGTCCAGGGTGGCCCAGCCGTTCCCGCTGAAGGCCCCGTCGAGCGTGGTGGTCACGGCGCTGCAGGCCACGCCTACCGACGTGACGTCGGCCGAGGCCATGGTGCCGCTGCCGCCGCTCACGTCGCAGAACATCCCGGCGGGCTGCGCGCTCACGGTCACGGCGTAGTCCGTGCCGGTGCTGAGCCCCGCGCTGAAGCTGAAGGCGCCGTCCTGCGTGAGCGTGAGCGGGTCGGCCCCGTTGTTCTGGAGCGTCACCGCCTTGCCCGCCGTGAGCCCGGCCAGCGTCCCGCCCACCAGGTATTTCGGCTTGCTCGGGCCGCTGGCGTCGTCGCCACCGCACGCGGCGAGCAGGGCGGCTGCGGCGGCCCAGCAGGGCAGCCGGCGAAACCGGGCAACGAACGGGGTCCCACGCATGGTGGCGCTCCGGGAGGGGGACACAGTATGGAATGGGAGTGCAGGAAAGCTGGGCAGGGCGGCGGGGCGGGGCGGTGAGCGAGGTCACTCCTCACGCCAGGGTGCAGCCAGAGGTCCTGACGTGGCAATGCCCGCCGCCCGCCGGCCCGGGGCGGCGCGCACCGGACTTCCATTTCCGACAATTGGACTTCCGCGCGGGCCAATCGGACTTCCCGGTGCATCGATCGGACTTCCGCCGGGGCCCATCGGGCTCGCGGCCGCGTCGATCCGGCTGCCACGGCCACCAATCGGGCTCCCGCGGCGGTCCATCGGGCTTCCGCGCTCATCGATCGGGCTTCCGCGTGCCTCCATCGGGCCGCGGTCGTGGCCAATCGGTCCACCACGTTCCCCGATCGGGCTTCCGGACCCGTCGACCGCGCTACGTCCCCGCGGCACCGAGGTTCCACAGGGCGCCACCGGGCTGCCGCGCACATCCATCGCGCTTCCGCGCGCTGCGATGGTGCCCCGGGCGCCCCCCACCGTGCTTCGCGCCGGCATCATCACGCTTCCGCCCGCGTCCGCAGCACTTCCTCGGCGACGCATCGCACCCAGGC
Organism: Gemmatimonadales bacterium; assembly: GCA_044221825.1. Taxonomy (GTDB): domain Bacteria; phylum Gemmatimonadota; class Gemmatimonadetes; order Gemmatimonadales; family GWC2-71-9; genus JADJOM01. The sequence goes on along the minus strand of JBGAOL010000156.1, from coordinate 894 downwards.
GGGGCCCGACCGCCCCGCGCCCGTCCTCCGCCTGACTCGGCCCGCGCACCATCGTGCTTCTGCCCCAGGCAACGGGGCGCCGGGGCCCGTCTTCACGATTCCGAGCTCAAACGATCAAGAATTTGCGGACGCGCGCGAGGGCGTCCGGAGCCACCTGGCGCCGCGATGACCACACCTAACACATTGTCCCGCCAGCACCTCCGCGACCGGCATGAACGCCGAACCCGGTTGTCATGCATTTTGGTATGAAAGCTGCGTCTCCACCCCCTGCCGGCCCGTTCGCGGGCCCCGGGCCGGTCCGCGCGCTGCGCACATGAGGGTGCGGCGCGCGCCCTTTCCAGGGTCGCAGATGGTGGGGTACACATGCCGTCCGTCGGGAAGGTCATCACCGGCGTCACCGTCCGGTCCCTCGACATCCTCGAGGATCATCCCCCGGCCTCCGAGGCCGAGGGGGAGGCGCGAAAGCTCCTTGCGGAGAAGGTCACCGTCATGCGTGACATGACCGCCGCGCGCGAGACCGGCAAGGCCGCCGGCCAGAAGGCGTCCGGTCGCAGGAAGCTGCTGGCGGAGGAGATCGTCAACTTCATCGCCCGGCCGCTGCTCGCGGTGGCCAAGGTGACCCACGCGGGGTTCCCCGAGCGCATCCGCCGCTATCGGGTGCCCAATCGCCACGTGCTCGACACCGAGGAGTTCCTGGCCGCCTCCACCGCGCTCTATGAACTGGCGCACTCGGAGAAGGACGCGCTTCTCGCGCACGGCCTGCCGCCCACGCTGCTGGGCGAGTTCGAGGCCTCGCTGGCCGAGTACGTGGCGCTGCCGGCCGAGGCCAGCGCGGGCAAGAATGCCGCGACCACGGCGCAGGACACCCTCGAGAAGACGGCCCAGGAGATGCTC
>JBGAOL010000155.1:0-8685 GCA_044221825.1 Gemmatimonadales bacterium | reverse complement strand
CGTGGACACCTCGGCTATGTTGCGCACCTGGGCCGTGAGGTTGCCCGCCAGGGAGTTGAAGTTGTCCGTCAGGTCCTTCCCCGTCCCAGCCACGCCCGGCACCTGGGCCTGCCCGCCGAGCCGCCCCTCGGTGCCCACCTCGCGCGCCACGCGCGTCACTTCCGAGGCGAAGGCGTTGAGCTGGTCCACCATCGTGTTGATGGTGTTCTTGAGCTCCAGGATCTCGCCCCGGACGTCCACGGTGATCTTGCGGGACAGGTCGCCGCGGGCCACGGCGGTGGTGACCTCGGCGATGTTGCGGACCTGCGCCGTCAGGTTGGACGCCATGAAGTTCACGTTGTCCGTCAGGTCCTTCCACGTGCCCGCCACGCCCGGGACCTTCGCCTGCCCGCCGAGCGCGCCCTCGGTGCCCACCTCGCGGGCCACGCGCGTCACCTCGCCGGCGAAGGCGTTGAGCTGGTCCACCATCGTGTTGATGGTCTCCTTGAGCAGCAGGATCTCGCCGGAGACGTTGACGGTGATCTTCTTGGAGAGGTCGCCGCTGGCGATGGCGGTGGCCACGTCGGCGATGTTGCGGACCTGGTTGGTGAGGTTGGACGCCATGAAGTTGACGTTGTCCGTCAGGTCCTTCCACGTGCCGCCCACGCCGAGCACCTGGGCCTGGCCGCCGAGCTTGCCTTCCGTGCCCACCTCGCGCGCCACGCGGGTCACCTCGGAGGCAAACGCGTTCAGCTGGTCCACCATCGTGTTGATGGTGTTCTTGAGCTCGAGGATCTCGCCCTTCACGTCCACGGTGATCTTGCGGGAGAGGTCGCCACGCGCCACGGCCGTGGTGACCTCGGCGATGTTGCGGACCTGGGCGGTCAGGTTGCCGCACATGGCGTTCACCGAGTCCGTCAGGTCCTTCCAGGTCCCCGCCACGCCCGGCACGATGGCCTGGCCGCCGAGCTTGCCGTCGGTGCCCACCTCGCGCGCCACGCGGGTCACTTCCGAGGCGAAGGAGCGCAGCTGGTCCACCATCGTGTTGATGGCTTCCTTGAGCTGCAGGATCTCACCGCGGACGTCCACGGTGATCTTCTTGGAGAGGTCGCCGCTGGCCACGGCGATGGTGACGTCGGCGATGTTGCGGACCTGGGCCGTGAGGTTGTTGGCCATCGAGTTCACGGACTCGGTCAGGTCCTTCCAGACGCCGGAGACGCCCGGCACCTGCGCCTGGCCGCCGAGCTTGCCGTCGGTGCCCACCTCGCGCGCCACGCGCGTCACTTCCGAGGTGAAGACGCCGAGCTGCTCGATCATGGTGTTGACGATGGCGGCGGAGCGGAGGAACTCGCCCTCGAGGGGGCGGCCGTCCACGTCGAGGCGGACGGTCTGCAGCAGGTCGCCCTGGGCCACGGCGGCGATGGCGCGCGTCACCTCGACGGTGGGGCGGGTGAGGTCGTCGATCAGGGTGTTGACCGACGACTCCATGTCGAGCCACGCCCCGCGCGGCGGGCCGAAGGCCACGCGCTGGCGGATCTTGCCCTGGCGGCCCACCGTCTCGCCCACGCGCTGGAGCTCCTGCGCCATGCGCTCGTTGGTGGCCACGATGTCGTTGAAGGTGTCGGCCAGCTTGCCGGCCAGGCCGGTGCGGTCGCTCGGCAGGCGCACGGTGAAGTCGCCGGCCTGCATGGCCTGGAGGGCCCGCAGCAGGTCGCGCGGGTCAAGAGTGCCGGCCGGGGCGTCGTCGGCTTCCGCCACGGCCGCGCCGGTCCTGGGGGAGTTCTTCATGGGCCTTTCAGTCGTGGGCGGCCGTGTGTCAGGCGGCGGCTCGTCCCGCAGGGGGTGCCTGACGCGCCGCCTCAAGACATAGGGAAAGGTCCAGTTTTCGACAATTGAACGCGCGGCCAAGGACCGCCTATCCCGCCGGGGCAACAGTCATCCTGCCACCGGGGGGCATGTCCCGGGGCCACGCGTCGCACAGGCGACCGGAAATCGGCCGCCTCGGCGGCATTGCTACACCTTGTGCCGGGCTGCTTGAGAGGTGCGAGGCGTCGCCGGGACCGAACCGCCCCCGACAAAGACAAGAAGGGCTCACCTTGCGGTGAGCCCTTCTTGTTCGGGCCGTTCCCCTGCGAACTCGGCGCCACTGCGGTGAGACTCACCAGGCGCCCGCCGGGGCTCGATCCCTTCGCCCCGAGGCGCGGGACATCGCGAACGCCGGGATCAGTCCGTGACGGTGATGGTCCCCGCCATGTTCAGGTGGTTCTTGCAGCGGTAGTGGTAGGTGCCCGGCCCGGGGAAGGTGAAGGTGAACGCGCTCCCCGGCGCGATGCTGCCCGAGTCGAAGAGGTTCTCGTCGGAGAGCAGCCAGTGCGCCGTGCCGCTGTCGCCCACGGCCACGATGTCGTGGTTCTGCCAGACCACCACGCGGCCCTCCCCCGCCGGCACCACCAGCGGATTGGGCGAGAAGCCCGCGTTGCCCTGGGTCACCGCGTTGGGCAGGATGGAGATGTCGCCCTGGGTGCGGCCGGGGCCGTTGCTGTCCGCGCAGGCGGCCAGCAGGCCGGCGACGGCCAGGACGGGGAGCAGGCGCGGGGCACGGCTCGGCATGGCGAGGTCCTTTCGGCAATCCGGGCGATGTCGTGACGAATCAAACCCGAGCCAGCAGGCCGGGGTTCCTCCAAGCTACGTTTCCGGGCCGCCCCGCGCGAGGGGCCCGTGTCCCGGTCCCGCAGGTGGGGCGTCCCTCGGGAGGACCTCATGCACTCGGACCATCCAGCTTCGGTCATCGTCATCGGTGCGGGCGTCGCGGGGCTCGCGGCGGCCGGGCGCCTGGCGCGCGCGGGCGTGCCGGTCACCATCCTCGAGGCGCGGAACCGCATCGGTGGCCGGCTCTGGACCCTGCGCGACCCGGCCGGGGCTCCACTCGAACTCGGCCCCGAGTGGGTGGCGGCCACCGGCGCCGTCGCGGACCTCCTTGCCCAGGACGGCATCGCCGTCACCCCGGGCAAGGGCCGGCGGTGGGTGCGCCAGGGGCCCCGCTACCTGCCAATGCACGAATCACCCGGCCCAGACGGTGGCCTGCTGGCTCGCCTCGCCGCACTCCGCGGTCCGGACCTCTCCCTCACCGACGCCCTCGGCCGCCTCGAGGACGATCCCGCGCAGCGCGATGACCTCGAGGCCGAGGCCGCGCTCATCCGCTACGTGGAGGGCTTCCACGCCGCGGACGCCCACCGGATCGGCCTGCACTGGTTGCTCGAGGTGGAGCAGCACAACTCGGCCGACGCCGCGGAATGCCGCACACCAGGCGGGATGGACCGCCTGCTGGTGCCGCTGCTGCTCGAGGCCGGTGGCCCCGAGGCGGTGCGGCTGCAGGCGGTGGTGAAGGAGATTGCCTGGCACCGGGGCCGGGCGACGGTGAGCGCCCTCGAGGGCGCGGTGCCGGTGCAGTTCACGGCCCCGGCCGTGGTGGTGACGGTGCCGCTCTCCATCCTCAAGGCGCCGGACGCGCATCCCGCGGCGCTCCGCTTCCATCCGCCGCTGCCGATGGCCAAGCACGCCGCACTGGACCGGCTCGAGATGGGGGGCGCGGTGAAGGTACTGCTCCGTTTCCGGCGTCCGCTCTGGGATGACGTGCCGCCACTCAGTGGGATGGGCTTCCTGCACGACTTCGCGCAGGCCTTCCCCACCTTCTGGGCCGCCGTCTCGGGCCCCGCCGACATCGTGGCCTGGGCCGGGGGCGAACAGGCCTCGCGGCTCGGGGCGGGCACGCCGGCCCAGCTCATCAATCGCGCCACGGCGTCCTTCGCCGCCGCGCTCGGCCTGGCGCACGATCGCCTGGATCGCGAGCTCGTCGAGGCGCACCTGCACGACTGGCGCAGCGACCCCTACGCCCTCGGTGCCTACAGCTACGTCGGTGTGGGCGGGCTCGCGGCCCAGGCCGCGCTGGCCGAGCCGGTGGACGAGACGCTTTTCTTCGCCGGCGAGGCCACGGCAGGCGGTGGACAGAACGCCACCGTCGAGGGTGCCATCCGCTCAGGCTGGCGCGCCGCAGACGAGGTGCTCCGCGTGCTCCGGCGCGACGCATCGCCGTGATACGCCTGTAGCGATACGAGAGATCCCCTGATTCCCGGGTCTCCGCCTAATAGTTGATTTATCAAGCAGTTACATGTTACACGACCGGGGCACACGACCTGCCCTTCCAGCGGCCGTCGGCGCCACTCCGGCCCGGCACCCCTCTTCTCTCTACGCTGGAGTCGTGCCTCATGCACTCTCGCCGCCTGGCCGTCCTCGGGCTCTTCCTCGTCGCGGGTCTCGCGACGGCGTGCGCCGACAGCACCGCGCCCACCACCACTCCGGCGGCCACCGCCGCGGCCAAGGGCGGCGGCGGTGGCGGTGGTGGAGGTGGAGGTGGCGGCGGCGGGGCGGTGAAGGCTGGGAGGATCGATGCGGTCTCCGGCGCGGCCAGCTGCGATGCCGGGACCACGATCGGCATCGGGCTCAAGCGCGGGTTCAACGACCGTATCGAGATGACCACCACCTGGGCCGGCGCGCTCCTCCCCGGGAGCACTACCGAGACCACGCTCGGCGGGTGGTGGAACACGCGGCTCGTGGTGGATGCCACCGGGGCGCTCATCACCGGCTTCGGGTCGGGCGTCGGAATGACGACGCCGAGCCGGCAGGTGACCATCCTGGGCGGCAGCGTCGCGCCCGGCGTGTACACCCTCAGCTTCACGGCCATCAAGCTGCAGCTCGACCCGCTCACCTTCCTGGCGGTGCCGGGCAGCCCCATCCTCGAGACCTGCACCGCGTCGCTCACCGTGGTGGCCCGCTGAACGTGCCGAGGGCCGGGGCGCTCACTGCCCCGGCCCTCGCGCCGTCTCCCTCTGCCCACCAGCCTCAGCCGTAGCGCTTCTTCGCGTCCTTGTACGATGCCACCAGGATGGCCTTGAGCACCGGCAGCTTCACGTCCGCCAGGCGCTTGAGGTAGAGGCACACCTTGCCCGTCTTGTGCGGGCCGAGGCGCGCCAGCTGGTCAGCGTAGTTCTCGAGCCCAAGGATGTAGACCACCAGGTCTTGCTTGCGCGGGGAGAAGGCCAGCACCGGCCACTCCCGGACGGAGCCATCGGCATAGGTCAGCGGGTAGGTGCCGAAGCCCACGATGCTCGCTCCCCACATCTGCGGCTTGGCCCGGCTGATCGAGGACAGGAGCTTGATGAGCGCGTGGCAGTCCTGCTGGCGCTCCTCGCCCTTCTGCTTCTTGATGAAGGCATCCACGCTGGCGGTGGTTGCCTTGGTCTTCGGTTCGGCCATGGAGCCTCCGCTCAGGGGGTGGGCAGGAGCCAACGAACCACGGTGAGGCCGAGCGCGAGGAGTCCCGTGGCCAGGAACAGCGCGGGCATCCCGAACCGGAGCCACCTGCTGGTCCAGGTGGGGCAGGTGCCCACCATGCGCTGCGGCAACGGCACGCCGCGTCCCCCGCGGATGCCGAGGTGAAGCCCGGTGAACTTGAGTACGCCGATAGCCGTGAAGATGAGGCCGACGGAGAGTCCCGGCAACACCTCGGCGGCGGTCATCGAGGCTCAGGCCCGGTCGCCGGCGCGCGCGTTGCGGAGGCTGCGTGCGGGATCGCGGCCGCCGCGGAACTCGAAATGGGCGTCGTCCAGCAGGCGGACGTTGATGGCCGGCGCGTGCTTCCCGTCGGCGATCATCCCGTTGAGCAGGTGCTTGGCCAGGGTGGCGGCCAGCATCCAGGTGCCGGCCGGGATGCCGGGGTACAGGTGGGCAAACTCGGACCGGAGCCGGCCCTCGCGCACGGGCAGGTGTCCCGGGTCGTGGGCGGCGTCCTGGCCGCCGGTCTGGCTCATGGGGTGCTCCCGCAGGTCGGGGTCAGGGCCGGCGCGTCCGTGCGCCGGCGGCGCGCAGGGTCAGTCGGCAAAGCGGCGCGCGGCGGTGAGGGGCTCCACCCTGAGCTCCACGCGCTTGCCGTACACCTGGGTGAACAACCACTCCTCCTCCGCCGCCCGCTGGTCCTCGGCCAGCTCCCGGAACCAGGCCTTGGGGCGGCCGTCGGTGCCGGGGTTCCAGCGGTAGCGGCGGGCACGGAGGAGGTCTTTCTGGTCGAACGGCGCGCCCACCGCCCACACCCGCACCATGGGGCGCGCGGCCGCGTCGAGCAGCAGCCGCATGGGCAGCCGCCCGTCGGGGAGCGGGGTGGCCAGCAGGCGCACCAGCGCCTCACAATCGGCCCCGGCCCGGTGGGCGTCGAAGAACATGCCGCAGTGCTTGAGCAGCAGGTAGTCGAGTGCGCGGGCGCTGCCGCCCCCGTCCCGCCACGGCACGTCGTTGAGCGAGCAGCCCCACGGGCGCTCCCCCAGCATGGGCAGGCGCTTGTCGATGAACTTCCGGTCGAAGCCCGCGTTGTGCGCAATGACCAGGCTGCACGGGGCAGCCAGCGCCGCCACTGCCGCGTCGTCGATCCGCTGCCCCGCCACCATCGTGTCGGTGATGCCGGTGAGGTCGGTGACCGCCCGGGGAATCGGCCGGCCCGGGTCCTCCAGCCAGCTCACCGCCTCCTCCACCTGCACGATCGTGCCCGTGAGGCTGCAGAACGAGAAGCGCACGGCGGCGAACTCGATGATCACGTCGCTGGCGGGCTCGAGGCCGGTGGTCTCGGTGTCCACCGCCAGCGCCTGGCGCACCTCGCCCATGGCCGTGCCATAGCTCCGCGCCGACTCGAACCGGCGCAGCACCCGGTAGTTGCCGGATGCCTCAAGGGTACGGATCGCGGCCTCGACGTCCACGGCTGGCTCCGGGGCGGGGGCGGAACGGGATCTGGGAATACGTGCGAGGCAGGGCGCCTCGGACCGAGGCAAACTTCGCGGGCGGAGCGTTTCCGTACAAGGGGCAGAGGGCCGGGCCACCAGGCGGCGCGTCAGGGCTCCGTCCTGAGGGCGGCTTTCCCCGCAAGAACCGCGCGGACTCGGGCGGTGAGCTCGCGGGCGGTGTACGGCTTCCGCAGCAGGTCCACCTCGCCCACCTCCACACCGAGACGGGAGAGATCCTCGCCGGGATAGCCGGAGACGAGGAGCACGGGCAAGCCTGGGCGCTCAGCGCGGAGCGCCTCCGCCAGGGCTACGCCGCTCTGGCCCGGCATCATCACGTCGGTCACGAGCATGTCGATGCCGCGGCCGTGCTCGGCGAACAGCCGCCGGGCCTCCACGGCGTCCCGGGCCGCGTGGACCGTATAGCCGCCGGCGACCAGGATGCGGGCGGTGGTGCGGCGCACCACGTCGTCGTCCTCGGCGAGGAGGATCACCTCGTGGCCGGGCACCGGCACGTGGCTGGCCTGGCGCGACTCCGGCGCCGCCTCCTCCGCCACCGCCGGGAACCAGAGGGTGAAGCAACTCCCCTCGCCTGGCGCGCTCTCCAGCGTGATGCCGCCGTGCGAGCGCCGCATGAACTCACGCACGCCCGAGAGTCCCAGCCCGGTGCCCTGGCCGTGCGGCTTGGTGGTGAAGAAGGGCTGGAAGAGCCGTGCCTGGGTGGCGCTGTCCATGCCGTGCCCGGTGTCGGCCACGCGGATCACCATGTAGCGGCCGGCGCCGGCGCTCAGCACGCTCGAGCGGAGCGCCGTGTCGAGGAGCCGGCTGGCCACGTCGATGCGGAGTATCCCGCGACCGTTCATGGCATCGCGGGCGTTGGCCACGAGGTTGAGCAGCGCGTGCTCCAGCTCGTCGGGATCCACCCGCGCGGCGCCGGCGCCGGCCTCGGCGGTGAAGAGGAGCTGCACCCCGTCGCCCACGAGGCGCTGCATCAGCGGGCGAAGCCCGGCGATGCGCTCGCCGAGGCGCACCACCTTGGGCCCGGTGCCGCTGGGGCGGCTGAAGGCCAGCAGCCGGCTGGTGAGGGCGGCGCCGCGCTGCGCGGCGTCACGGATGCCGAGGATCTCGGCGCGCACCGGGTCCTTCTCGGCCAGCGCCTCGAGGGCAAAGTCGCTCCCCGCCATCACGGTGGTGAGGAGGTTGTTGAAGTCGTGCGCCACCCCGCCGGCGATCTGCCCCACCACCTCCATCTTCTGCGCCTGGCGCAGCTGTTCCTCGAGCTGGAGGCGGTCCGTGACGTCGCGCGCGTTGAGCACCAGGCCGCCCACCGCGGGCTCGGCGCAGAGGTTGGCCGCGCTCGACTCGAAGCGGCGCCAGGCGCCGTTCGCGTGGCGCAGCCGGAGATCGAGCGTGGCCACGGTAGCCGGCGCAGCGAGCAGCGCGGTGAGCGCATCGCGGGTGGCCTCGGCGTCCTCAGGATGAACCTCCGTCTCGAGGGGCCGGCCCACCAGCTCCTCACCCGGGCGGCCGAGGAGGCTCGCGGCGGCCGGGCTCGCGAAGCGGATGATCTGGCCCTGGTCCACCACCAGGATGAGGTCGGTGGCGCGACGCACCAGCGCCTCGAAGCGCCGTTCCCCCATGAGCTCGGCCTCGCGCCGGGCCTGGCGGGTGGCGGCCACCACGAAGAACGCGTCGCGCGCCACCAGCACCAGGTTGAGCGCAATGAGCGTCTGCAGCACGGGCCAGAGCGCCGCCGAGTTGCCGGCGCTCACCATGAGGAGCAGGATGCCCGCGCCGCCGATGGCCAGCAGGCTCGGCAGCGGGCTCACCAGCAGTGGCCCGCCCGGCTCGTCGGTGGTGGCACCCAGCGGGTCCGTGGCCC
>JBGAOL010000154.1:0-8884 GCA_044221825.1 Gemmatimonadales bacterium | reverse complement strand
CCTGACCAGCCCCCGCCTCCGTCCTCCCGGGATGCGCCAGGTGGTGGTGGTGATCCCGAGCGCGTTCACGCTCGGGAACATGTTCTTCGGGCTGTGGGCCATCGTGAGCGCCTTCCGGGGCAACTTCACCGCCGCGGCCTGGTACATCATGATCGCCGGCGTGCTCGACATGCTGGACGGCCGGGTGGCGCGGCTCTCCGGCACCGGCACCAAGTTCGGCGCGGAACTCGACAGCCTGGTGGACTGCGTCAGCTTCGGTGTGGCGCCGGCGCTGATCCTGTTCTTCCTCGAGTTCCAGGCGGTGGGCAAGTTCGGCTGGGTGATCTGCTACATGTACGTGGTGGCCGTGGCCGTCCGCCTGGCGCGCTACAACGTGCAGCACGGCACCGGCAAGCCGGGCTGGTTCACCGGCATGCCCTCGCCGTCGGCGGGGATGACGCTGGCCACGTACTATCCGTTCAGCCAGACGGAGTACTACCGCCAGTCGCTCGCCATCTTCGACTTCCAGCGCGAGGGGCTCACGATCCTCATCGTGCTGCTCTCGCTGCTCATGGTGAGCACCGTGAAGTACCCCCGTCTCCCCTCGGCCGGCTTCCGCTCGGCCAAGGGGCTGGCGGGGCTGGCGCTCACGCTGTCGATCCTCTACGGCGCGCTCTTCCATGCGCGCATCTTCCTCTTCCCCCTCGGGCTTGCGTACCTGGCCTTCGGGGTGCTGCGGCACGCGTTCCTGATCGCCATGGACCGGCGCGAGGGCGGGCTGGTGCTGGCGGGCGGGGAGCCGGTGGATGCCGAGGATCACACGCCGCCGGCGGCCAGCGGGGATCGATAGCGAGAAGTGGGCACGATCCCGTAGCCGCGGAGCTATGCTCCGCCGACTGGAACGCCCGGATCGTGCGGGAGGGGTGAGATCGAAACGGCGGAGCATAGCTCCGCCGCTACGGGAAACAGACCTGTCGACGACCTATCGGCGACACGAACCGGACCGGACGGAGCGATGACGACTTTCAAGGTGCATGTCAGGGTGGTGCCCCGCGCGGGGCTGCTGGATCCGCAGGGCCAGGCCGTGGAGCACGCGCTCACCGCGCTCGGTTTTGCCGAGGCCAGCGGGGTGCGGGTGGGCAAGGCCATTGAGCTGGCGGTGAAGGCCGACAGCCGGGCCGCCGCCGAGGCGCGGGCCCGGGCCATGTGCGACAAGCTGCTCGCCAACCCCGTCACCGAGGACTACCTGGTGGAGGTGGAAGGGTGACCATGAAGGTGGCGGTGGTGCGGTTCCCCGGCAGCAACTGCGACGACGACTCGCTCCAGAGCGCCGCGCGCGCCGGCTGCAAGTCGTACTACGTCTGGCACCGGGACACGGACCTGCACGGGGCGGACGTGGTGATCCTGCCCGGCGGGTTCAGCTACGGCGACTACCTCCGCTCCGGCGCCATCGCCCGGTTCAGCCCGGTGATGCAGTCGGTGCTCGAGTTCTCGAGGCAGGGTGGCCCGGTCCTCGGCATCTGTAACGGCTTCCAGATCCTCTGTGAGGCCGGCATGCTGCCGGGGGCGCTGATGCGGAACGGGCGCCTCTCATTTGTCTCCCGCCCCGTCGGGCTCAAGGTGGAGCGGACGGAGACGGCCTTCACCAACCGCTACCGGGCGGGCGACCTGCTCCGCATGCCCGTGGCGCACGGCGAGGGCCGCTTCACGGCGGACGCCGAGACACTCAAGCGCATCGAGGGCGACGGCCTCGTGGTGGTGCGCTACGTGGGCCTCGACGGCGGCGCGCTGCCGGAGACCATCAACGGCTCGGTCAACGAGATCGCCGGCGTCTCCAATCCCGCCGGCAACGTGGTGGGCCTCATGCCCCACCCCGACCGCGCCTCCGACCCCGCCATCGGCAACACCGACGGGGTGGGGTTCTTCACCTCGGTGCTGGACTGGGCCGCAAAGGCCCGGTAGGACCCGACACTGTTTCGAACGCGCGGCCCTTGCGCCGCGCCTCACGCCAAGCTGGCACGGCCCAGCGGCCGCGCCCACGATGAGGAGCAAGATGACTGAGAAGCCGAGCAAGAACGAGGACGAGTACTTCGCCAAGCTCGAGATGGAGCGCCTGGAGCGCCGCCGGCAGGAGCAGGCCCAGCGCGACGCCGACGCCGAGCGGGCCAGCCACCACATGCGCTGCCCCAAGTGTGGCGGGCACCTCGTCACCGAGGCGTTCCACAAGATCGAGATCGACCGCTGCCCCGACTGCGGCGGCATCTGGCTCGACGCCGGCGAGATCGAGGCGGTGGTGGACATGGAGGGCCGCGGCCTCATGACCCGCGCGCTCGGTGATTTCTTCGGGAGCCTTCGGCGCAAGACCAAGTAGATGACCACCGCCCATCCCTTCCCCGGTGAGCGCCCCGTCACGGCCGAGGTCGTGAAGGAGCACAACCTGAACGAGCTCGAGTACCAGCGCATCGTCGCCATGCTCGAGCGCACCCCGACCCTCACCGAGCTCGGCATCTTCAGCGCGCTCTGGTCGGAGCACTGCTCCTACAAGCACTCGAAGCCGATCCTCAAGACGTTCCCGACCCAGGGCCCGCAGGTGCTGCAGGGGCCCGGCGAGAACGCCGGCGTGCTCGGCCTCCCGGACGGATGGGCCGTGGCGTTCAAGATCGAGTCGCACAACCACCCCTCCGCGGTGGAGCCCTACCAGGGCGCCGCCACCGGCGTGGGCGGCATCCTGCGCGACGTCTTCACCATGGGCGCCCGCCCTGTGGCCGTCCTCAACAGCCTCCGCTTCGGGCCGCTCGACAGCGCCCGGAACCGCTACCTGTTCGGCGGCGTGGTCAAGGGCGTGGGCGACTACGGCAACTGTGTCGGCATCCCCACCCTCGGCGGCGAGGTGGACTTTGCCCCCGGCTACAGCGGCAACCCGCTGGTCAACGCCATGTGCGTGGGGCTGCTCCGCGCGGAGGACCTGACGCTGGCGTCGGCGCACGGCGTGGGGAACCTGCTCCTCACCATGGGCAGCTCCACCGGCCGCGATGGCATCCACGGCGCCAGCTTCGCCTCCGAGGACCTCTCCGAGAAGAGCGAGGCCCGCCGCCCCCAGGTGCAGGTGGGCGACCCGTTCACCGAGAAGCTCCTCCTCGAGGCCACGCTCGAGCTCATCGAGCGCCGCCTGGTGGTGGGCATCCAGGACATGGGCGCGGCCGGCCTCACCTCGAGCTCCGCCGAGATGGCGGCGCGCGGCGGCGTCGGCGTGGAGCTGGACATGGACAAGGTGCCGACCCGCGAGGCCGGCATGACGCCCTATGAGATCATGCTCTCCGAGTCCCAGGAACGCATGCTCATCGTGGCGGAGCCGCATCGCGTGGAGGAGATCGTCGCGGTGTGCCGGAAATGGGAGCTCGACGCGGCGGTGGTGGGGCACGTGACCGACGACGGCATGTTCCGCATCAAGGCCGGCGGCGTCACCGTGGCGGAGATCCCCGGCCAGCGCCTCGTGGACGACGTCCCGATCTACTACCCCGACGCCCGGGAGAGCGAGAAGGTCATCGCCCTCCGGAAGGCGCCGGCGCCGGCCCACAAGGCGGCCATCGAGAAGGACCTCGTGGCACTGCTCGACAACCCGAGCATCGCCTCCAAGCGCTGGGTCTTCGAGCAGTACGATTCCACGGTGCAGGCCAACACCCTCATCGGCCCGGGCGGCGACGCCGGGGTGCTCAAGGTGCCGGGGACGGATTTCGGCATCGCCGTCACCGTGGACTGCAACAGCCGGCTCCTCGCCCTCGATCCGTACGAGGGCGGCAAGGCCACCGTCGCGGAAGCGGCCCGGAACATCGCCTGCACCGGTGCCCTGCCCCTCGGGATCACCGATTGCCTCAACTTTGGGAACCCCGAGCGCCCCGAGGTCTTCTTCCAGTTCAGGGAGGCCTGTCGTGGCATCGCGGACGCCTGCCGCGCCTTCAACACCCCGGTGACCGGCGGCAACGTGTCGCTCTACAACGAGAGCCCCACCGGTGCCGTGGATCCGACCCCGACGGTGGGCATGGTGGGCCTGCTCGAGACGCTGGCATGCCGCACACCGAGTCACTTTGCCCAGTCAGGCGACAAGGTGCTCCTCGCCGGCCCCTCCACCGACCGCCGCCTCGGCGGCTCGGCCTACTGGGCGCTGCTGCTCGACTTCGTGGGCGGCGAGCAGCCCACGGTGGACCTCGACCAGGAGCTCCGCCTGCAGAAGTTCCTGGTGGCCGGCGCCAAGGCGGGCCTCTTCCGCTCGGCGCACGACTGCGCCAGCGGCGGCCTCCTCGTGGCCGCGGCGGAAGCCGCCATCGGCGGCCCGTACGCGGTGCACGGTCTCGGGGCCAGCCTGGACCTCACGGCACTCGGCGGCAGCGATGACGCCGCCCTGCTCTTCTCCGAGGGACACGGCCGCGTGGTGCTCAGCGTGGCGCCGGGGAACGAGGCGGCGGTGGCGGCACTTGCCAAGCAGCACGGGGTGCCGGTGGCCACCATCGGCACGGTGGGGGCGGTGGATGGGGAGTTCGCGGTGAAGACGTCCGGCGCCGCGTACCGGTGGCCGGTGCCGGCGCTGCGGAACACGTATTTCAACGCGATCCCGCGGCGGATGAGTCACGTGGCCGAGGATCGCGCCGCCGTCTAGCTCCGGCGGACGGGTGGGCGGCGCGGCCCAAGGGCCGCGCGTACGATGTGGAAGGCGCGGCCGTTGGGCCGCGCGACATCTCGGGGAGTCGTTGGGGCCAGTCCAACGCGTGGGGGGGGATTCATCGATGTGCGGAGTCTTTGGCGTCTCAGGCGTCCCTGATGCGGCACGCCTGACCTATCTCGGTCTCTACGCCCTCCAGCACCGCGGCCAGGAGAGCGCGGGGATCGTGGCCGTGGACCAGAACGGCAAGGCCCGCGCCCACCGGGGCATGGGGCTCGTCTCGGAGAACTTCGACGAGGCCAAGCTTGCCAGGCTCGACGGCGACACCGCCGTGGGCCACACCCGCTACTCGACGGCTGGCAGCTCGGTCCTCGCCAACGCGCAGCCGCTGCTCATCGACTACCGCAAGGGGCCCCTTTCCCTGGCCCACAACGGCAACCTCACCAACGCCGTCGAACTGCGCCGCCGGCTGGTGGATGAAGGCTCCATCTTCACCACCACCAGCGACACCGAAGTCATCCTCCACCTGATTGCCAAGAGCCGCAAGGCCACGCCCGAGGAGCAGATCCGCGACGCCCTGGAGCAGTGCGAGGGCGCCTTCACCCTGCTCCTGGCGGTGGGCCGCACCATCTACGCGGTGGTGGACCCGCGCGGCTTCCGGCCGCTGGTGCTCGGCCGGCTCGGGACGGGCGTGATCATCGCCAGCGAGACCTGCGCCCTGGACCTCGTGGGCGCCCAGATGATGTGCGAGCTGATGCCGGGCCAGTTCCTCAAGGTGGAGGACGGCCAGATCACCGAGCTCGAGCCGCTCAAGCCCCGCCCCGTCAGCCGCTGCATCTTCGAGCTGGTCTACTTTGCCCGGCCCGACAGCCGCGTCTTCGGCGAGTCCGTGGACCGCGCCCGCCGCGAGCTGGGCCGCGAGCTGGCCCGCCAGGCGCCGGTGCCGGGCGCGGACGTGGTGTTCAGTGTTCCGGACAGTTCCAACGCCATGGCACTCGGGTATGCGGAGGTCTCGGGGGTGAAGCTCGAGAACGGGCTCATCCGCAACCACTACGTGGGCCGGACCTTCATCAATCCCACACAGGCGCTTCGGGTGGCGAAGGTTAAGATCAAGTTCAACCCCGTCCGCGGCGTCATTGAGGGCAAGTCGGTCGTGATGGTGGACGACAGCCTGGTCCGCGGCACCACCAGCAAGGGGCTGGTGCAGATGATCCGCGCCGCCGGCGCGCGCGAGGTGCACCTCCGCCTCGGCTCCCCGCCCGTCACGGGCCCCTGCCTCTACGGGATCGACACCCCGACCCGCGCCGAGCTCATCGGGGCCAACCACAGCATCGAGGAGATCCGCGAGTACCTGGGCGTGGATTCGCTCGGGTACCTCGAGCTGGACCGGATGATCCAGGCCGCCAATCCCAACAAGGAATGGTGCCACGCCTGCTTCTCCGGGCAGTACCCGACGGAAGTCGCGCCGGACCCGGTGACCCTGCGGCACGTGAGCCCCTCCATCCCCACGCACGCATGAGCGGCACCTACTCGCAACCCAGCGTCTATTTCTTCGGCCAGGGACGGGCCGACGGCACCGCGACCATGAAGGATGTCCTCGGCGGCAAGGGCGCCGGGCTCGCGGAAATGACCAACCTCGGCATCCCGGTCCCGCCCGGCTTCACCATCGCCGCCTCCCTCTGCATCACCTACCTCGAGACCCAGCAGTTCCCGCCCTGGCTCCGCAGCCAGGTGGAGACCAGCCTGCAGCGCCTCGAGGCGGCCACCAACCGGCACTTCGGCGGCAGCGAGCGGCCCCTCCTCGTGTCGGTGCGCTCGGGCGCCCCGGTTTCCATGCCGGGCATGATGGAGACCATCCTCAACCTGGGCCTCAACGACCGCACCGTCGCCGGCCTCGGCAAGGAGAGCGGCAACGAGCAGTTTGCCTGGGACAGCTACCGGCGCTTCGTGCAGATGTACAGCGCCGTCGTGCTCGACCTCGACAAGGGCCCCTTCGAGAAGATGCTCGAGGAGGCCAAGCACCGCGCCGGCGTGGAGCGGGACATCGACCTCCCCACCGCCGAGTTCAAGGCGCTGGTCAAGCAGTTCAAGGCGCACGCCGAGAAGGCGAGCGGCAAGCCGTTCCCCGATGACCCGATGGAACAGCTCTGGGGCGCCATCGCCGCCGTGTTCGAGAGCTGGCACACCCGCCGCGCCATCGACTACCGCAAGCTCCACAACCTGCCCGACTCCATGGGCACCGCCGTGAACATCGTCACGATGGTCTACGGCAACCTCGGCGAGGACAGCGGCACCGGCGTCGCCTTCACCCGCGACCCGTCCACCGGCGAGCGCCAGCTCTACGGCGAGTACCTGATCAACGCCCAGGGCGAGGACGTCGTCAGCGGCACCCGGCACGTGGAGCCCATCGCGCGGCTCAAGGAGCAGATGCCGTCGGCGTACGCCGAGCTCGATCGCATCGCCCGGATCCTGGAGCGGCATTTCCGCGACGTGCAGGACATGGAGTTCACCATCGAGCGCGGGAAGCTCTACATGCTGCAGACCCGGCGCGGCCAGCGCTCGGGCCAGGCGGCGGTGCGCATCGCCTGCGAGATGGTGGACGAGGGGCTCATCGACCAGGACGAGGCCGTGGCGCGCATCCCGCCCAACGACCTCAACCAGCTGCTGCACCCCACCATCAACCAGTCGAGCAAGGTGGACCTGCTCACCAGCGGCCTCCCCGCCTCCCCGGGCGCCGCGAGCGGCAAGGTGAGCTTCAGCGCCGACGAGGCCGAGGCGCTGGCCAAGAAGGGCAAGGCCATCATCCTGGTGCGCCGGGAGACGAGCCCCGAGGACTTCCACGGCATGGTGGCGGCCAAGGGGATCCTCACGGCGCGCGGCGGCATGACCAGCCACGCGGCCGTGGTGGCGCGCGGCATCGGCAAGCCCTGCGTGGCGAGCGCCCAGAAGCTCACCGTGGACGAGGAGCACGGCTGCCTCAGCGTCAACGGCCGCGAGCTCAAGGCCGGCGACTGGATCACCATCGACGGCGGCAGCGGCAAGGTGTACGCCGGCAAGGCCGAGCTGCAGGCGCCGGTCCTCTCGGCCGAGTTCACCCGGCTCATGGAGTGGGCCGACAAGAAGCGCCACCTCAAGGTCCGCGTCAACGCCGACACGCCGGCCGACGCGCACAAGGGCCGCGACTTCGGCGCCGAGGGCATCGGGCTCTGCCGCACCGAGCACATGTTCTTCGAGGGCGACCGCCTCGTCGCCATGCGCGAGATGATCCTGGCGCAGGACCTCGAGGGCCGGAAGCGGGCGCTGGCCAAGCTGCTCCCCATGCAGCGGGGCGACTTCGAGTCGATCTTCCGTGCCATGGAGGGCTACCCCGTCACCATCCGCCTCCTCGACCCGCCGCTGCACGAGTTCCTGCCGCACGCGCGCGAGGAAGTGGAGGAGATGGCCAAGGCCCTCGGCAAGCCGGCCGAGGAGGTGCAGCGGGTGGTGGACTCGATGCGCGAGGCCAACCCCATGCTGGGCCTGCGCGGCTGCCGGCTCGGCATCACCTACCCCGAGATCACCCAGATGCAGGCGCGCGCCATCTTCGAGGCCGCCTGCGCCGTGGCGCTCCGCAAGGGCCGCGTCCAGCCCGAGGTCATGATCCCGCTCGTCGCCAACGTGGTGGAGTTCCGGAAGCAGGCGCTCATCATCCGCGAGGTCGCCGAGCAGGTGTTCCGCGAGAAGCAGATCACGGTGCCGTACCTCCTCGGCACCATGATCGAGCTGCCGCGTGCGGCGCTCACCGCCGACGAAATCGCCCGGGAGGCGCAGTTCTTCTCCTTCGGCACCAACGACCTGACCCAGACCACCTGGGGCCTGTCGCGGGACGACGCGGGGCGGTTCCTGCCCTACTACCTCGAGAACGGCATCGTCGAGGACGACCCGTTCCAGGTGCTGGACCAGGCGGGCGTCGGCAAGCTCATCGAGATGGCCGCCCTCCTGGGCCGGAAGACCCGGGCCGACCTGAAGCTCGGCATCTGCGGCGAGCACGGCGGCGAGCCCCGCTCGGTGACCTTCTGCGATTCGCTCGGCATGAACTACGTGTCGTGCTCCCCCTACCGCGTCCCCATCGCGCGGCTGGCGGCGGCGCAGTCCTCCCTCTCCGAGCGCGGCACCGTGGACCGCACCCGCGCCACGGTCTGATCATGGTAGGGGCCGGCCACGGCCGGCCCTCCCCAAACCAACCCGGACCAGCGTCCTCACGCAGGT
>JBGAOL010000153.1:0-9265 GCA_044221825.1 Gemmatimonadales bacterium | reverse complement strand
CCGGCGCCGCCCCGTCACCTTGCAGCCCAGCCCCGGGCCTCCCCGAGCGCCCGCCGGATTCACTGTTCCACGCCCCCCGGGCCCCGGCGGGAGGCCGGCCAGGCCCCGCCTGACCGCCCGACTCTTCCCTTCCGGCCGGGAAGGTGTGATCTTGACTGCCCGTCAGGTTCATTCTCCCCGCCCGGCAGGCGCACTCAGGAGATCCGCAATGCCGAAGACCAGCACCAAGGCCAGCAAGGCGACGAAGAAGGTCGCGCTGCCGGCGCCGCGCGCGCGCCGCAAGAACCGGAATCTTCCGCCCGGCATCTGCCGCGTCGAGCAGCCCAGCACCCGGACCTACGGCTTCGTGGTGCGGGTCGGGCATCGCCAGTCCCTCTGGCGCTGGCGTCGCGTCACCGCCTGCTGCGACTTCTCGCACGGCGGCAAGAAGGAAGCCCTCGCCGCCGCGGTGGTGAAGTGGCTGAAGACGCTCGAGCGCACGGGCAAGGCGCCGGAGAAGGAGCGCGCCAAGTCGCCCGGCCGGCCCCGCTCCAAGAAGTCCGCCAAGAAGTAAGGCCCCCGGCTTCAGGTCACGCGCCCGTCCCGCCTCGCGGGGACGGGCGCGGCTGTTTTCCGGCCCCCTCCCAGGAGGAGCACCCGCCTCCTACCCGCTCCGGTCCCCTCGTGCGGGTCCCCCGGTCGCGAGCGTCCGTGAGGGTGGGCCGGGAGGACGCAGGACCGGCCGGACCCGGGGGGGCGAGGATGGCACCGCTCCACCACGGGACGGGGGTCCTGCGTCGCTTCCGTGCACCGCGATCGTCGCCGGTCGTGCGGCGGATCGTTCCCTGCTCTGCTGCCGGTGCCGGCGCCGGCGGCCCGTCGTCCATCTCCCGTCCCTTCGCGGGGCGGGCCTCGGAGGGACCCATGCTGTGGACGCTCCTCATCGGGCTCATCGTCGGAGCCCATGCCAAGCTGGTCATGCCCGGTAAAGATCCGGGGCATCATCATCACCATCCTGCTCGGCATCGCCGGCGGGTTCCTCGCCGGCTTCATTGGCCGGACCGTTGGCTGGTACCGGCCGGAAGAAGGCGCAGGGCTGGTTGCCTCCGTGCTGGGCGCCATGCTGCTGCTCTTCCTCTACCGGAGGTTCCGGACGACCACATGAGTGGCGCGGACGGCGGCACCCCCCGGGATGCGATGTCGAGCGAGTCCACAGCACCGGGCTCGCTCGATGCGTTCCGGGAACTGCTCGCGGAGACCGTCGCGTGGTGCCAGCGCCGGGCGTCCGCCGAGAACCTGGCCGAGGCACTGCGCTCCCATGCGCTGGCGCCCCCGCCGGGCCTGGCGTGGGCCGACACCGTGGCCGCCGTCGCGGAGGCACGCCGCGCCCTGCTCGGCCGCAGCTGGCGCCGCAGCCTCGACCTCATCGGTAAGTACGCTGATCCGTGGTCAGCTCCACCCCGCCGCATTCCGGCGCCGAGTCGCGCCGCGCCAGCGCCGGCTATTTCGATGACCGCGACGCCCCGCCGTGGGACACGTGGATCTGCTACGTTGAGGCGCCCTCGGACAGCTACCCTGGCGTGGGTACCGCCGTCCGCCCTCGCGTTCGCCAGCCACGGACTCGCCGCCTCCCCGCAGGGGGCTGGCCTGGACCACCCTCGACGCCCGATGACCGCCATGCCGCTCCACCCGATCACCGCCACCGACGCCGGCGCGTGGCTCTCGACGCTCGTGCCCGGCCAGCTCACGCTGCTCTACAAGCACAGCCCCACCTGCGGCATCTCCTTCGAGGCGGCGGATGAGGTGCGGAGCTTCGCGGTCGGGGAACGGCGCGTGCGGGTGTACCAGCTGGACGTGCTGCGGCAGCGGGCGCTGTCGCAGGCGCTGGCCCAGGCCCTGGCCGTCACCCATCATTCCCCGCAGGTCATCCTCCTCGACGGCGCCACGCCCGTCTGGCACACCTCCCACTCCCGCATCCGCGCCACCGCCCTCGCCGACCAGGTCCAGTCGCGGCTCACCTGACCTTGGGGGACCGCGTCTCGAGGTGGGGAGGGACGGGCGGCCGGGGCGAGCGTTTTACCGCAGAGGCGCGGAGGCGCGGAGGGCCGCAGAGGAACGGCGCGTGAACGGGTTCAGCGGCAATAGAGCCCACGCTGTCACTGCGGATGAACTTGGAGTCCGGCACCAATCCTCACCCGTGCTGAGACCAACCTCAACGAGAGGCGGGGAGCGTTGCCGACGACGAGACCCCAAAACACCACTCCGCGCGCAGGTCCTCTGCGGCCCTCTGCGCCTTCTGCGCCTCTGCGAGCCCTTGAGTCAGCTCCTCACCGAGGGCCCCCGCACCACAGATGTGAGTCAATCGCACCCGGATCCCCCTGCGCCCGCGATCGTTGTCCTGCTCGCGTGCACGGGTTGTCCCAGTAGGCGTGCCGGCCACGCAGGAGCATCAGCGTCCCAGCGCCGAGGTAGAGGAGGGGGAAGAATGGGCCCCAGCGCTCGAACTGGCGCACGTGCACCCGCTCGTGGGCCCGCGTGCGCTCGAGGTCGTCGCGGCTGCGGGCCAGCACCACGTGGCCCAGGGTGATGGCGGAGATCCGGAGACGGGGATTGAGGAGCGTGAGGAACAGCGGGAGGAGGCCACCCGCCGCCTCGAGCACCCCGTCGCAGAGCGCCAGGTGGCCGCCTGTGGCACGGCCCAGGAGCGCCAGCGCGGCCGCGGGCAGGGACACCGGCAGCACCCAGAGTATCCGGAGCAGCCGTGGCATTGCTGGTCAGCGGCCGCCGTGGCTGCCGTCGCAGAAGGGCGGGTTGGCGCTCCGGCCGCAGCGGCAGAGCGAGAGGATCCCCTCACGCGGCTCCACCTGGCCCAGGTCGGGCGAGAAGTCGATGGCACCTCGAATGATCACCGGCCCGTCCTCGCGCAGCTCCACGCGGACCCGCTCCCCGGGGCCCGGGACGGCGCCCGCGGGCGGCGCCGGGGCCTTCCCGCGCTGGATGGCCTGCAGCGCGCCCGTGGGGCAGTGGCCCACCACCTCCACCACCTGCTGGGCCGGCGCCGCGTCGGGCTTGATCCACGCCACCCGCGAGACGTCGAACACCGCCGGCAGCCCCTGCAGGCATTCGGCCGAGTGGATGCAGAGCGTCGGATCAAAGGTGACCACGAGCGCCTCCGTCTTGAAGACCTGCAGCTTGCCGCTCATTGCACCAGCGCCTCGGCGCGGAGCGCCGTCGAGTCCCGGTACACGGTGCGCCCCCCGAGCAGCGTGAGCAGCACCTTGGCCTGGTGGATCTCGGTCGGCGCGATCTCGAACAGGTTCCGGTCCAGCACGATGACGTCCGCGAGCTTCCCCACCTCGAGGCTCCCCGTCTCCCGTTCCAGCCGCGCCGCGTACGCCGAGCCGATGGTGTAGGCCGCAAGCATCTCGGGCAGGCGGGCCTGCTCCTGCGGCAGCCACGCGGGACCGGCCGGCGCTTCTGGCGCGCGGCGGGTGAGTGCCACCTGGATGCCCTCGAGCGGGTTCAGCGAGGAGACGGACCAGTCGCTCCCGCCGGCCACGATGGTGCCGCTCGCCAGCAGGGTGCCGAGGGGATAGAGCCAGCGCGAGCGCGCCGGGCCCAGGGCGGGTTCCGTGAGGTCGGTGATGTAGTCGTCCGCCTGGGCCCAGAGGGGCTGGGCGCTGGCGATGACACCCTCGCGCCGGAAGCGCGGCAGGTCGGCGGGGTCGAAGAGCTCGATGTGCGCCAGGATCGGGCGGCGCTCCCGCGGCGGGTTGGCCTCAGCGGCGTGACGCAGCGCGTCGAGCGACACCCGGATGGCGCGATCGCCGATGGCGTGGATGTGGATCTGGAAGCCGGCCAGGTCCAGGGCGGCCACCCGCGCCGCGAGCTCCTCGGGCGGATACACCAGCGGGCCCGCATCCCCCGGGCGGTCGAGGTACGGCGCCAGCAGCGCCGCCGTGCGCGACTCGAGCACGCCATCGGCATACAGCTTGGCCTGCCCGAGCAGCAGCCGGCCCCCACGCTCGTGCTGCTGGCGCAGCGCCGTGAGCGCCGCCACCTGCGGGGCGATCGGCGCCTGGTCGTCCACGTGGAGCGCCAGCGTCACCCGCGCGGTGAGGCCGCCATCCTCGTCCACCGCCGAGTAGGCCAGCACGTGGTCCTCGCCGGCGTCGGCGTCGGTGATGGCGGTGATGCCGAAGCGGTTGGCTTCGGCCAGGGCGCGGCGCACGGCGCCGATCCGGGCCTCGCGGGTGTAGGCCGGCATCTTGGCGGTCACCAGGCCTACCGCCGCCTCACGGAGCGTACCGCTGGGCTCGCCGGTGCGCGGGTCCCGCTCGATGCGGCCGTTGGCCGGGTCCCGGGTGTCCCGCGTGATCCCGGCCAGCGCCAGCGCCTTGCTGTTGGCCCAGCCGGAATGGCCGTCGGCCGCCCAGAAGAAGGCGGGGCGGTCGGGGACGGCGCGGTCGAGCTGCTCCCGGGTGGGATTGGCCCGCGGGAACACCGGCAGCTGCCAGCCATTCCCCCGGACCCACTCGAGCTGCGGGTGCGCCTGCGCATAGGCGCGGATGATCCCCTCCACCTCGGCCGGGGTCTTGGCGTCGTAGAGGTTGCACTCGCCGAGCTCGAGGCCGCCGGAGAGCGGGTGGGCGTGACTGTCGATGAACCCCGGGAGCACCATCTTCCCTGGCAGGTCCAGGATCCGTGTCCCCCGCCCGGCGAAGCGCTGCGCCCCCTCGACGGTCCCCACGAACACGATGCGCCCCTCGCGGATGGCCACCGCCTCCGCCCACGGGCGATTGGGGTCCATGGTGTAGACCGCCCCGCCGCGCAGGATGAGGTCGGCCCCCACCACCGGGGCCCGCCGCTCCAGCCGGCAGCTCAACGCCAGCGGCAGGGCCAGCAACAGGATCGCACGTCGCATGCTCGTCATTCGTTGGGGATGGGTCGGGGTCGCGGGCGGTGTGTGGCGCTTCCGCGGGGGAATGTCGGGTGGCCATGAAACCACAGGTGAGCCCACCGCGCAGGTGCAGTTCTCTGTGCCCTCTGTGCCTCTGTGGTTTCCCCGCGCCGGCCCGCGGAGGCGGGGCCCGCAGTCCCTGCCGCCCTTCCGCGCAGGTCCTCCACGTCCGTCCCGCACCTCCGCCTCTCGGCGGTGGACCGCCCACCAAACCTAGCGCGGCGCCGCCGCCAGCGTCCAAGTCCGGAGCCCTGCCAGCCAGCTGAACGGGTCGAGTTCGAAGCCCTGCACCCGCCTGGCCACTGCCGCCGTCTGCACGGGCGCATAGAGGAAGAGCGCCGGCGCATCGGCGTTGAGGGTGTCGAGCGCGGTGCGCCAGGCGGTGCGCGCCTCGGGGAGCGAGGACGCGGCGAGCGCGGCCGTGAAGAGCCGGTCGAAGGCGGGGTTCCGGTAGCCGCCGTAGTTGAGGATGCCGATCCCCGCCGCCGTCCACTGGTCGCCCAGGCTGCGCGGGCTCGGCTCGTCGAGCCAGGCACCGATGTAGCTGTCGAACTGCCCGGTGCCGAGCCGCTCCTGGAAGACGGGGAAGTCCACCGGCGTCACCGTCACCGCCGCGCCCACGCCGCGCCACGCTTCCTGCAGCGCCTCGGCCATCCGGCGGCGGCCGCCGCTCGTGGCGGGCACCAGGATGTCGAAGGCCAGCGGCATGCGGCCCTGGGACCGCACCCCGTCGGCTCCACGCCGCCAGCCGAGCGCGTCGAGTGCGCGGCCGGCGGCGGCCGTGTCGTACGGCGGCACCGCCACGCTGTCGTCCCAGATCCAGAGCAGCTGCGACATGGGCCCCGGCGGCGCCTTGGTCCCGGGCCCGAATGCCGCCTCGGCGATGCCTTGCCGGTCGATGGCCTGGTTGAGCGCGCGGCGCACGCCCGCCACCCGCAGGAAATCGGCGCCGCGACGCTTCGGGGCCAGGTTGTAGCCGAGGAAGCCGTAGGCGGCCGCCGGGTAGCGCACGGGGCGCAGCAGCGAATCGGCCTCCACGCGGGCAACGCGCTCCGGGGCCCCGACGGTTTCCAGCAGGTCGGCCTCGCCGGCCAGCACCAGGTTGAGGGCGGCATCGGGGTCGCCGGCAAAGCGCCAGGCCACGGTGTCGATCTGGGTACGCCGGCCGTTCACCGTGTCGGCCACCAGCAGCAGGGCCTGCCCGCGGTCCCAGCGCAGCACGCGATACGGCCCGCTCCCCACCAGCCGCGACACCGCCGTGTCCGCGGCCCACGTCCCCGCCTGCTGCCACTTCCAGATGTGCGCCGGCAGGATGCGGACGTGGTAGGTGGCGTCGTAGAGCTGCTCCGGGTACGCATGCGCAAAGCGCACCAGCACCGTGGCGGAGTCCTCCGCCGACACCGTGACCCCGGCCAGCGAGGCGCGTGCCGGGGTGTCCAGCAGCGAGTCGCCGAAGGCGGCAAAGGAGAAGAGCACGTCGCCCGCGGTGATCGGCTCCCCGTCGTGCCAGCGCGCCCCCGCCCGCAGGTGGAAGCGGAGCGTCAGCGGATCCACCCGCTCCCAGCGCTCGGCCAGCTCGGGCCGGTAGGCGGCGGAGTCGATCGGTGCCCCGCCCTTCTGGAGCACCGCCAGCCGCTCCCACACCTGGTCGCCGATGTCCCGGCCCACCGTCTCGCCCACGAGGGGGGGCAGCACCTGCTCCGGCTCCCCGACCGCCGCCACCACCAGCGTCCGGCACCGCACGCACGCCCGCTCCCTGCCGCATGCGCCGAGCGCGGCGGCCAGGAGCAGTACACCGAGGAAGAAGAGTCGTGGCATCGGGGGCACTCGCAGGCCGTGTCCTGGGGTCGGGGGATTGAGGTTGGGCGCCTGGTTCACCGCAGAGTCCCACCGGCTCGCCAGGCTGCCCCACCGCGCGCCGGGATTCGCGCTAGAGATAGCGCTCGCGCAGCACCCCGAGATGATGGATCTCGTGCCCCGCGATGACCCAGGCGAGGGCCCGGACGCTCATGATCTTGTTGCTGGCCGTCCCGCGCCGGAGCAGGGTCTCGGCGTCGAGGCTGCGCGCCAGGGTGAGCGTCGCGTCGCGCACCGACGTGAACTCCGCCGCGACGTCCGCGAGGCCGCGCCGCTCGAAGCGACCCTCGGGCACGTAGCTGTTCTCGTCGAAGGAGGCGAGGGGCGCCTGGTCGTTCCGCGCAAAGCGGAGCATCCGGTAGGCGAAGATCCGTTCGGCGTCCGCCAGGTGCCCGATGACCTCGCGCACGGTCCACTTGCCAGGCGCATAACTGAAGGACGCCTTTGCCGCGGGGATCCCGGCCAGCAGCTGCCGCGTGCTGTCGCGTTGCGCCTCGAGCGCGGCGAGGGCGCAGGTGCCCGGGACCTTCGACACGTAAGTGTCGTAGTAGGGGGCGTACTCGTCGCTGGATGGTTTTGTGATAGGCATCACGCCCTCCCTGGCGGTCGTCACGCCGTGAGCGGAACGAATCGTTTCAGCTGCATCGTGCCGGATAGCCGGCTGGGGCGGCGTTCAGCCGGCTCCCGTGAAGTAACTTGGCCTCGCGCAACGCGATATGCCAGCGGCGGCCCGCTGGCACCGCGATTGCCCCTTGGGGTGGCGAAGGCAGTACCCAACGCGAGACCCCAACAGGAGCAGACCATGACGACCCTCAAGTACGCCTCGACCTCCCTCGCCGCGCTGGCGCTGCTCGCGGCCTGCGCCGGTGACGGCAGCGGCCCGAGCGTGGGCGGCCGCCAGGTCGCCTTCCAGGTGGCCACCAGCGAGAAGACCACCGCCCCGGCGGCGGCCCTCCTCGGCCCCGAGACCATCGCGCTCGGCAACGACACCATCGTCCTTACCAGCGTGCAGGTGGTGCTCCGGAAGATTGAGCTCAAGCGCATCGGCGGCTCGGTGTGCGACAGCACCACCACCGACGACGACTGCGAGGAGCTCAAGCTGGGCCCCGTCCTCCTCGACATCCCGCTCGCCGCCGGCGCCGACCGCCAGTTCACCGTCACCGTGGACACCGGCACCTACGGCAAGATCGAGTTCGAGATCCACAAGCCGGGCAGCTCGGACGACGCCAGCTTCATCGCGGCCAACCCCGACTTCGACGGCCAGAGCATCAAGGTGGTGGGCACCTTCAACGGCACGCCCTTCACCTACTACTCGGACCTCGACGTCGAGCAGGAGGCCGACCTCAACCCGCCGCTCGTCGTGACCGACGCCGCCGGGGCCAACCTGACCCTGCACGTGGACCTGGCCACCTGGTTCCAGAACCAGGCGGCGACCGGCCTCATCGACCCGGCCAGCGCCAACAAGGGCGGCCAGTTCGAGGGCGAGGTGAAGAGCAACATCGAGGCGTCCCTCAACGCCTTCGAGGACAACGACCACGACGGCGCGGACGACCACACCGACGACATTGGTCACGCTTCCTCTCAACCTGGCAGGCGGTATCCGGCCCGCCCCGCTGTTCACCCGGCATCCCAGGGCCGACAGCTCCCGATCTCGCCTCGTCGTTCAGGAATCTCGGCTTCGCCCCCCCTACATTCCCCCCATGGCCGACACCGCCCGCGCCCAGCGCGCCATGCGCTCCGCCCAGACGGGCATGCTGGTGAATGCGCTCCTCGCCATGATCAAGCTCGTGGCCGGGGTGGTGGGTAATGCGTACGCCCTCGTGGCCGACGCCGTGGAGTCGGCGGCGGACATCTTCTCCTCTCTCGTGGTCTGGAGCGGGCTCCGCATCGCCTCCCGGGAGGCGGACGACGACTACCCCTTCGGCTACGGCAAGGCGGAGCCGCTCGCCGCCATCGTCGTCTCGCTCATGCTGCTCGGTGCGGCCATCGGCATCTGCGTCGAGGCGGTGCGGGAGATCCGCACGCCGCACCATGCGCCGGCCCCCTTCACCCTCGCCGTCCTCGTGGGCGTGATCCTGGTGAAGGAGGTGCTCTTCCGCCGCGTGGTGGCGGTGGGGCACGAGGTGCAGAGTACCGCCGTCAAGGCGGACGCCTGGCACCACCGGAGCGATGCCATCACCTCGCTCGCGGCGTTCATCGGCATTTCCGTGGCGCTGGTGGGCGGCGAGGGCTGGGAGGCGGCGGACGACTGGGCCGCGCTCGCCGCGGCGGGCGTCATCATCGTCAACGCGCTCCTGCTGGCCCGCCCCGCGCTCCATGACCTCATGGACCGGAGCCCCGGCGCCGAGATCCTGGCGCGCATCGAGGACGCGGCGCGCGCCACGCCGGAGGTACGGGCCGTGGAGAAGCTCCATGTGCGGAAGGTGGGCCTTCATTTCTACGTGGACATTCACGTCCAGGCCGAACCGA
>JBGAOL010000152.1:1491-8912 GCA_044221825.1 Gemmatimonadales bacterium | reverse complement strand
GGCCAGGCGGGTGAGGCGGGACAGCAGGGCACGGCGCTCCATGGGGACCCCGGTGGAATGGGGATCCATGGTGGGGTCGGGCGCTGCTAAGTTGGTAACGAGGATCTGACAGGCCGGTGCGGAAAAGTGCGACCCGCCGGCGCCCACCCTGGACTCGAGGCAGGCATGCCGCGTTCCTTGGCCGCCGCGGTGGCGGTGCTCGTGCTGGTCCCCGCTGTCCTGCCGGCGCAGCAGGCCGGCGGCTTCGTGATCCTGAAGGGCGCCGACACCGTGGCGGTGGAGCGCTTCACGCGTGACACCTTCGCGCTGACCGGGCGCCTGCTGCGGGAGCCGCCGGGCCGGGAACCGGAACGAATCGGCTATGCCGTCACCGTGCTGGCCGACGGCACCACGCCGCTCCTCGAGCTCTCCGCGTGGCGCGGCAGCGACGCCGAGGACGGCCCGGCCCGCCAGTCCACGCGCATCATCTTCAAGGACGACAGCGTGGCCGTGGACGAGGCCAACCGCGGCAGTGGCGTGCTCACCCGGCTCCTCCCCACGCAGGCCGCAGCCGTGCCCTACCTCAATCTCTCCACCGCGTTCCTCGAGTTTGCCACCCGCCGCGCGGTGCGGACCGGGGGATCGGCGTCGTTGCCCTTCTTCAACCTCGGCGGCGGGCAGACCATCACCGGCACCGTCGCGCGCCTCGGCAGCGACTCGGCCCTGGTGCGGCTCGGCACGGTGGAGTTCCGCTTCCGCCTCGACGCCGACGGCGGCATCCTCGGCGGGCAGGTACCGGCGCAGGGTCTGGTCATCGTGCGGACGGCGGGTCGCTGAGCCGCATGGCGCCGCGCGGCCGCTTCCAGCTCTCGCGCCGGCAGCTGCCGGTGGCCATCGCGGCGGCGTACGCCGTGATGGGCACGCTGTGGATCCTGTTCTCCGATCACCTGGTCCACGACCTGATGGGCCAGACCGTGAAGGGGATCGGGTACGTCGCGGTCACGGCGCTGCTGGCCTGGTGGGTGATGCACCGCGGGATCGCGGCGGTGGCGGCGGCGGAGGTGGCGCAGGCGGAGAGCGAGTCGCGCTACCGGCAGATCTTCGAGAAGACCACGTCGGTGTGCCTGCTCGTGGACGTGGAATCGCTGGCGCTGGTGGACGTGAACCCGGCGGCGGTGCTCTTCTACGGCTGGTCGCGGGACGAGCTGATCGGCAAGAGCGTGGTGGAGCTCAACACCGTGGACCTCGCCACGCTGCGCGAGATGGTGCGGGCGGCGGAGGAGGAGCGGCGCAACTTCTTCGTGTTCCGGCACCGCCTCCGCTCGGGCGCGGTGCGCGACGTGGAGATGCACTCGAGCCCCATCGTGCTGAACGGGCGGCCGGTGCTCTTCTCCATTGTCCACGACATCTCCGACCGCGTGCGCGCCGAGCGGCAGCTGGTGGAGTCGGAGGCCAACTACCGCCGCGCGCTGGAGCAGGCGTCCGACGCCATCCTGGTGACGGACCGGCAGGGGCTCGTGATCGAGGCCAACGCGCGGGCCGAGGAGCTGCTGGGCCGCGGCCGGGGCGAGATCATCGGCCGCGCCTTCCCCGACTTCCTCCCCGCCGACGAGCGGCTCCGCAAGCCCTTCAAGCTGCGCGACCTCATCGAAGGGAAGACGCTCCTCAGCGAGCGCCGCCTGCTCCGTCCCGACAACACCACCGTCGAGGTGGAGATCAGCGCCCGCGACCTGGGCGACGGGCGCCTGCAGGCCATCGTCCGCGACATCACGGCGCGCCGCCAGCTCGAGGAGCAGCTCCGCCAGGCGCAGAAGATGGAAGCCGTGGGCCAGCTCACCGGCGGCATCGCGCACGACCTCAACAACCTGCTCACCGTGGTGCTCGCCAACAGCGAGCTCATGGCCAGCGCGCTGCCGAGCGGCCGCGACGACCTGCAGCACGACCTCGACGAGCTCCAGGCCGCCGCCCGCCGCGGCGCGCAGATGATCCGCAAGCTCCTCGGCTTCAGCCGCCACGCGCCGCTCACCTACCAGGTGCTGGACCTCGGCCGCGTGGTGGGCGACCTCGCCGGCACCCTGCGCCGCCTGCTCCCCGCGCACATCGAGATGGAGTTCACCCGCGGCGCGCAGCCGGTCAAGGTGCTTGCGGACGCGGGCGCCATCGAGCAGATCCTGCTCAACCTCGTCACCAACGCGCGCGACGCCATGCAGGGCGGCGGCCAGCTGCAGGTGGCGGTGCGCCGCGCCGACGTGGCCAAGACCGCCACGGGGGCGGCCCCCGGCCAGTACGCCTGCCTCGTGGTGCGCGACACCGGGTCGGGCATGGACGAGCGGGTGAAGGCCCACGTCTTCGAGCCCTTCTTCACCACCAAGGCCCCCGGCGAGGGCAGCGGCCTCGGCATGGCCATGATCTACGGCCTGACCCAGCAGCACGGCGGCTTCCTGGAGCTCGACAGCGCGCTGGGCCAGGGCACCGAGGTGCGCGTCTTCCTGCCGCTCGCGCGCGAGGACCAGCCCCTCGCCGACCTGGCGCCGGCGCCGGCGCTGCTCTCCGGGGGGCAGGAGAAGATCCTGCTGGTGGAAGACGAGGAAGGCCTGCGACGCGTGGCGCAGCGCGCGCTCGAGCGGGTGGGCTACCGCGTGATCACGGCGGAGGACGGGCTCGAGGCGCTGGAGCTGTTCCGCAACGGGCTCCGCGACATCGACCTCGTCATCACCGACGTGGTGATGCCCAAGCTCGGCGGCATCGCGCTCTACCGCACCATGCGGCAGGAGGGGCAGGCGGTGCGGTTCCTGTTCACCAGCGGCTACGCGGCGCACGAGATCATGCGCGGCGACCTCCCCGACGGCGAGCTGGCGCTGCTGCAGAAGCCCTGGACCCTGGCCGACCTCACCACCCGCGTCCGCGAGGTCCTCGACCGGAGCCCGCGCACGGAGCCGGCATGACGCGGCTGCTGGCGGGCCTGCTGCTTCTCGGCAGCACCCTCCTCCTCGCGGCGTCGGCATTCCATCCCATCCTCCCGCTCACCGGCGAGGGGGACCTGGCGCTGATCGCCGCCACCCACCACTGGGCGCTGGTGCATTACACGCTGCTCCACGCCACCGGCCTCATCATCGCCGGCATCTGGGCCGTCTGGCTCGACGCGCGCCGGGAGGCCCGGCCGGCGCTCACCGCGGCGTGCGTCACGCTGGTCATCGGCCAGGCGCTCAACGGCGTCAACATCGCCTACATGACCGGCGCCGGCACCCTGCTCGCGGCCGCGCCCGCCTCGCCCGACGTGGCGCTCACCTACCAGGCCCTGCACCAGTTCGCCGTGATGTGCGGCCGGCTGGCCGGCTTCCTCGTGGCCATCGCCGCGGCCGGCTTCGCGCTGGCCACGCGCCCGTCGGCTCCACGCGGACTCACCGCCCTCGCCTGGCTGGCCTGTGGCGCCGGCCTGCTCGGCAACGTCCTCGCGCCCCCGGGACACCCGCTCATGCTCACCTCCGTCGGCGTGATGGCGGCCTGGCAGGCGGCGATGGCGTGGCGGGTGCTGAGGGGGTGAGGGCTGGGTGCCGGTTTCACCGCAGACGCACGGAGACACGGAGGGCCGCAGAGGACCCGCTCGGGGATGGTGGGCTCATCGCAAGGTGAGCCCGCTGTGGCCCGGTGGGTATCAGTCTGGGGCCGGCACCGTTCCCCGCCCGTGCTGCCAGGCCGCCCTCCCCATCAGTACGCGGGGCCTATCCCAATGGTAGGCGGGGCCCATAGGCCCCGCCTACGTAAGGCGCCGGCCCTCTGCGGCCCTCCGCGCCTTGGCGCCTCCGCGGTGAAGGCGCCCAGCCCGGCCTACGACACGGACGCCTGGTTGACCGACGTGCCGTACGTCCGCCCCTTCCACACCACGCGCCCTCCCCCGCGCAACGTGGAGCGGAGCACGATGCCGAGCCCCACCAGTGCGCCGAGCGGATGAAGGAGGCCGTACCAGGCGGGGATCTGCATGCCGTAGGAGATGAGCGCCCAGAACGCCGTCGACAGGCCCAGCGCCGCCCAGGCCCAGGCCGGCACCGCGGGCGCGGTGAGGAGGACGGCGAGGAGCGGGACCACCCAGAACACCAGCGCCAGCGCCAGCGCCAGGGGGATCAGCGCGCGCATGAGCGGCGCGTCGGGGTAGCTGCGCCTGCTGCCGAGGTACACGTTCTTGGACCAGCCCTCCACGATGCCGGCCAGGCTCGTGTACATCCGCGTCTCCATGAACCGGTCGGCGAAGGCGAAGTGGAGCCTCTCGCCCTGCCGCCAGGCGCGCTGCGCCAGCGCGAGGTCCTCGGCCACCTCGCGGCGGACGCCCTCGTGGCCGCCCAGCCGCGCGTAGGTGTCGCGGTGGCACATGATGAACTGGCCGTTGGCGATGACGTCCCGCTCGCGCCGCCCGGCCGACACCACCAGCGGATGGAAGCGGATGCCGAGCAGCAGCCAGAACTGCGGCATCACCACCCGCTCCCAGAAGCCCTCGCAGCGCTGGAACGGCGCCACCGTCAGCACCCGGATGGGGAGCGCGGCGAAGGCGCCCACCGCGTGCGGCAGCAGGTCGGGGCCGTGGCGCGTGTCGGCGTCGGTGAAGAGGAGGAAGTCGCCGGTGGCGGCCGCGGCGCCCTGGTGGCAGGCCCACGGCTTGCCGTACCATCCCTCCGGCAGCTCCACTCCTCGCACCAGCCGGAGCCGCCCTGCCGCGCCCGGCTCCTGCCCCAGCCGGCAGGCCACCTCGGCGGTGCCGTCGGTGGAGCGATCGTCCACGACGATGACCTCGAAGTTGGCGTAGCGCGAGGCCAGCACGGAGCGCACCACGGTCTCGAGGGTGGCCGCCTCGTTGCGCGCGGGGATGATCACGCTCACCTTGGGGCCAGCGGGCACGGGCGCCACCTCGCCCAGGTTCGGCGACTTGCGCGCCAGCCGGGGCAGCACGGCGTAGGGGACCAGCCAGGGCAGGACCGGGAGCAGGGACACGGGTGGGCGGGCCGCGAGTTGCCGCGGCCGGGGAGGTCAGGCGTTGCGGAGCGCGGTGTGGAGCTCGGCCTCGAGCTCCTCCACCTGGCGGAGGATGTCGCCGGTGTCGGTCCCGCCCTCGGGCGCGGGGACGCCGTTCTGGGTGAAGAGCGCCGCGACGAGCGCGTCGGTGTAGCCCACCACCGCCACCGCGATGCCCTTGTCGAGCACGGCGTTGAGGCGGAGAATGATGGCCATGGCCTGGCGCTGGCGCAGGGTGGTGAGCAGCGGGCCGACGCGGCGGGTGAGCAGCTCGCGCAGGTACTGGATCTCCTCGACGATCTCGCCGGCCGCGAGGCCGCGCGCGGCGCCGATCCGGCCATAGTGCTCGCAGGCGTGGTGCCAGACCTCGGTCACCGCCCGGCGCAGCGGGCCCACGCTCTCGGTCAGCACGTCGTAGAGCAGCGTGAGCTCGCGCTCGACGGTCTCGCGGGGGATGGGGAGGGCGGAGGAGACGCGGACGGTGAGCCAGTCGGCCCATTCCCGCACCACTGCCTCGCGATGCTCGGCCATCACCTTCCCTACGGTGAGCAGCGTCGGGTGCGAGGCGCGCAAGGCGAGGACTCCGGCGTGGGCGGGGAGGCGCAAATCTATCATGGGGGACCGGATGGGGTCAAAAGCTGTCATTCGCCCGCCTCGGCTCGCGCCGGGAAGTCGTGTCGCCCTCGTGGCGCCCTCGGGACCGCTCGGCGAGCGCGACGACCTCGCGCGCGGCATCGAACTCTGTCAGGCCCTGGGCTGGGTGCCGGCCCCCGGCGAGCACGCCCTCGAGCGCCACGGCTACCTCGCCGGTACGGACGACGTGCGGGTCGCCGATCTCAACACGGCGCTGGAGGACCCGACCATGGACGCGGTCTGGTGCCTGCGCGGCGGCTACGGCGTGACCCGGCTCCTGGACCGGGTGAACTACGACGCGCTGGCCCGCTGGCCCAAGCCCGTCATCGGCTTCTCGGACATCACCGCGCTCCTCCTGGCGATCCGGGCGCAAACCGGCCTGGTCACCTTCCACGGCCCCATGAGCCGCGCGCCGCTGACGGGCTTCAGTCGTACCCACTTCGAGCAGGCCCTCACCCGCGCCGAGCCGGCCGGGCTCCTGGCCGGACGCGCGCCGCCGGCCGAGGTGCTGGTGCCGCGGAGCCCGCGCATCGTGGCGCTCGCCGGCGGGGCGGCCGAGGGGCCGCTGGTGGGCGGGAACCTGACGCTGCTGCTGGCGCTCGCCGGCACGCCGTACTTCCCCGACCTCACGGGCGCCCTCCTCTTCCTCGAGGACGTGGGCGAGGACCTGTACCGCGTGGACCGGCTCCTCTCGCAGCTCCGCCTCATGGGCGTCCTCCAGCAGCTGGCCGGCGTGGTGGTGGGGCAGTTCACCGACATGAAGCGCGGCGCCGGCGATGGCGGCGCGCTGGCCTTTGACGAAGTGCTCTTCAGTTACCTGGCACGGCTCAAGATCCCGGTGGCCTACG
This sequence comes from Gemmatimonadales bacterium, assembly GCA_044221825.1. Lineage (GTDB taxonomy): Bacteria > Gemmatimonadota > Gemmatimonadetes > Gemmatimonadales > GWC2-71-9 > JADJOM01. The sequence continues at coordinate 2,448 of JBGAOL010000152.1, read as the reverse complement.
GCTTCCCCTTCGGTCACGTGGACGACCAGTGGACCCTGCCCCTCGGCGTGCGCGCGCGCCTCGACGCCGACCAGGGCACCCTCACCCTGCTCGAGCCCGCGGTGGGCTGATGGCGACGCCCACCCTCACCCGGCACACTCTCCCGGGGGCGCTCGGGCCGCTGCTGGTCGACGTGCGCACCAGCGACCGCCGCGCCCCCCGGCCGGCGGTGGTGGTGGTGCACGGCTTCAAGGGGTTCAAGGACTGGGGGATGTTCCCGCCGCTGGCGGAGCGGGTGGCGCGGGCGGGGTTCACGGCGGTGACAGTGAACCTGTCGGGCAGCGGCGTGGACGAGCACGGGGCGTTCGCCTACCCGGAGCGCTTTGGCCACAACACCTTCAGTGCGGAGCTCGCGGACGTCCGCCGCGTGCTGGACGCCCTCGCCGCCGGCCGGCTCGGCGCGGCACCCACCGCCGAGTTCGGGCTGGTGGGGCATTCGCGGGGTGGTGGTGCGGCGATCCTCACGGCCGGGCAGGACCCGCGGGTGCATGCCCTCGTCACCTGGGCCGCGATCAGCACCGTGGATCGCTGGCCCGGGCGGGCCGCGGCATGGCGGGCGGCGGGCCGGCTCGACATCGTCAACAGCCGGACCGGTGAGGTCCTGCCGCTCTATCCGGACGTCCTCGACGACGTCGAGCAGAACGCGGCCGGGCTCGACATCCTGGCCGCGGCACACCGCGTCTCGATCCCGTGGCTGATCCTGCACGGCACTGCTGACGAGGCGGTGGCGGTGTCGGAAGCGCACGCCTTGGCGGCATCGGCACACCAGGGTCGGCTCATCCTCCTGGAGGGGGCCGGCCACACCTTCGGGGCGGTGCACCCCTTCGCAGGGATGACGCCGGATCTGGCCGTGGCGTTCGATGAGACGGTGAAGTGGTTCGGGCGCCATCTCTGATCAACCATCGCATCGCAGGCGCG
>JBGAOL010000152.1:0-1445 GCA_044221825.1 Gemmatimonadales bacterium | reverse complement strand
AGCGGCGCGGCCCAAGGGCCGCGCTTTCGATGCGGAAGAAGCTTGGTGTATCTTTCCCCCGTCCCGATCCCGAGCTGCCGATGCCCATCTACGAATACCGCTGCGCCGCCTGCGACAAGACCTTCGAGCGCCTGGTCCGCGGTGACACCAAGGTCCGCTGCCCCGCCTGCGAGAGCGCCAAGGTGGAGCGCCTGATCTCCGCCCCCGCCCGCCACGGCAGCAGCTCCATCGGCAGCGGCGGCGATTACTCCGCGCTCGGCCCCATGGGCGGCGGCGGGGGCTGTGGCGGCGGAGGCTGCGGCTGCCATTGAGCCTGGCGTGGGAACGGCTCGCGCGACGCCTGGCCGCGCGCGAGCCGAAGACGTTCGACCTCGCCGGCCTCCCGCCCGACCACGCCTACCGCTGGGCCGCGGTGGCCGTGATCCTCTGCCCGGATCCCGACGCCGTCCTCCTCATCCGTCGCGCTGAACGTGCCGGGGACCCGTGGTCCGGCCACATCGGCCTCCCCGGCGGCCGCCAGGACCCCAGCGACCCCGACCTCTGCACCACCGCCCTCCGCGAGACCGCCGAGGAAATCGGCTGCACTCTCTCCCGTGACGGTCTCCTGGGCCAGCTCGATGATGTCTGGCCGCGGACCCCGCTGCCGCAGGTCATCGTGGTGCGGCCCTTCGTCTTTGCGCTCACCAAGCGGCCCCGGGTCACGCTGAACCCCGAGGTGGCGGACACCTTCTGGGTGCCGCTCACCGAGCTGCAGGACCCCGCCACCTATCGCGACACGCCGCTCCAGGTCCGGGGCCACGAGATGATCTTCCCCGCGTACCACCTGGGCCCCGGCATCGTCTGGGGGCTCACCGAGCGGATCCTGACGCCCATGGTGGCGCTCGCCATGGACGGACCGTCCGCCTGACACACTAGCGGGCTACGCCCGCGCTCCGTCCCGCCAGCAGGTCCGCCGCCACTTCCGCCACCCGCCGTCCCTGGAAGCGCGCCGAGGCGAGCGTGGTCTCGTCCGGCAGCCGCTTGCCGTTCTCGCTGGCGTAGCTGGCGCCGTAGGGCGTGCCGGCCTTCATCTGGATCTCGCTGGCGTAGCCCGGCGGGACGATGATGGCGCCCCAGTGGAAGAAGGTGTGGCTGAGCGAGGTGATCGTGGTCTCGTGCCCGCCGTGGGCGGTGCCGGCGGAGCAGAAGGCGGAGACCACCTTGTCCACCAGCTTGCCCTGCGCCCAGAGCCCGCCGGTCTGGTCGAGGAACTGCTTGAGCTGGGCGGTGGGGAGCCCGTAGCGGGTGGGCGTGCCAAAGAGAATGGCCTCGGCCCACTCGAGGTCCGCGAGTTCGGCCTCGGGGATGGCCTGCTCCCGGTCCCGGTGAGCGCGCCAGCGGGGGTTGCTGTTGATCGCTTCCTCCGGCGCCAGCTCGCGCACCCGCCGCAGCCGCACCTCCGCGCC